>JBFHKR010000197.1:0-4060 GCA_041595255.1 Chlorobiota bacterium | reverse complement strand
TGCAACAATATTCAAAGGGCATTTGCCACCAGGTAGCTATCAACGTACTTGGACAGGTAGAGATGAGAACGGCAGAAAGCTCCCACCGGGTGATTATATAGGCGAAGTCCGTATAAAGGGCGAGAACTCGTATAGAAAGCAGATTATCTTGAGATAGAATAAGAATTAAATAGAGGAAGTGGTTCCTTCTCCATTCCATTGAAGCCATAGTGGTAGTCATCAGCAAGGTACTTCCAGAAGCTCATTGCACCTGTCGTGCTCTCTGGGTTCTTATAGTCGCTTATCACTGTTCTTTCGTTTCCTAGGTGGTAAAAATTCCCCTTTTTTTAAAAAGGGGTGGCTCCCGCTATAAGCGGGAGACGGGGTATTTACATATCCACTAAATTTGTTATTATCTGATTCTTTAAATCCTGGATTACATTATCCAGATTATGCTTTACATCTAAATCAGAATATCTTATAACTGTCAAACCAAGACTTTTTAAATAGTTGTCTCTTATCTCGTCTTCTTCCAATTTTTCATTGTGGCTTACACCATCTATCTCAATTACAATCCCAAGTTTTTTAATATAAAAATCAACTATGTAATTTCCTATTATTTTCTGTCTGTCGAAGTCTAGATCAAGTATTTTCTTTCGTTTAACTTCATTCCAAAATAGTACTTCTGATAAAACGCCCTGTTTACGAAGCTCCTTTGCTCTTTGTTTTAGTTGAGTGTTTGAAGGTAGGTTTAATATTCTTTGTTTGAATTTATAGTTGCTCATATTGTTTTTTTGAATTTATTTAATGAACACCCCGTCTCACGTCTTAGGCGTGATCCACCCCTCTTTCGCTACGCTTAAAGAGGGGAATATTTATTATCATAGTGTCTATTTTCCAATCGGCTGTCCATATTATATGGAAGAAAGGTTTATTATCCCCCAATATATCAAATTCTTATATAACAATACAAAAAAAGGAGCCAATCGGCTCCTTTTTTTTATTGTAAATATTGATACAAATTTTTCATTATTCAACGTACACATCGGATTATTACTTCACTTAGCTCCCCAAGACCTATCTGTAATAATTGCTTGTCTTTTAGAATATATTTGGATTTTATTTTATTTTTACTTTATTTTCGACCAGTATGAAACTGAACAATATTTGTAAAACGTTTGATAAATGAATTACAAATGAATCCATCAACAAAGCACCACTCAACGGGAGGCTAAAAGAGTGGAAAAGAATAGTATCGGAAAATTATAAGAAAAATAAAACGGAATTTAAAATAATTTAAATTTATCAAATATAATAAGTGGGACTTATTTTATAAAATATCATATAAACGGCCAATCTATAAAGAAGAAGTTTATAATAAACTAAACTAAAATTAAAAAAGTGAATAACATGAAAAAATACATAATAGTAATGATATTTCTCATTTCGTATGTTACTAACTCTCAAGTAGAGTGGGAATTGTCTAAAGAATTTGAAAACTTTAAAATATCAGAAATTGAGTCATTTTCAAAGGATACTTTTGTATTTGCTGCTGAATATAATTCTTTAAGAAATGGTAATATTACTTTTGAATGGTCAATGCATCTTACAACAGACAATGGTAATACATGGAGTAGAATATATCAAGATTCGACTAGTATAGCTGACCTACCTAGAGAACCGTTGAAAATACGAGACATGGAAATTACGAAAAATGGTACTTTCGCATTTACTAGAGAGGATGGGTATTTATTTACAAGCAAAGATTATGGAAATTCATGGGATTCACTTTTGATTTTTTTACCTTTTGAGAGAAGCACGCTTTTAGATTCCTTTGAAGAGTCAATAGCTTGTTATACTAATGATGGTTACATTATTATTTATGATACAGAATCTAAAGATACCTCGCATATTAATATAGCTGACCATAATATAGTATTTGAAAACGACGTCGTATTATTATTTGCTACGAAGTTAATAATGCACAATAATAATTTCTTTTCTTTCCTACTTACAGATATTACTGCAGATTCTTCATACTCATATATTCATTTGACAAAAGATAGAGGTAAAACTTGGGAAATAATTGATAATCCTCGATTTTATGTTGACGTACTTTTTGTGGAAGAGAATATTATATATGGTTGTGGAAGTACAAAGCCTACTGAGTCAGGAAAAGGCGATTTCACAGGTGTCATTGATAAATCTACTGATGGTGGTAAAACGTGGATGACAGTAGTGAATGGAAAACAAATAGACTACTTTTTTGATGTACAATACTTTCAAAGCTTATATATGAATTCTGAATATATAATTTGTGCAGCAAAAACTTTTAATTCCTTAAGTACTAAAATTGGTAATGATAATTGGCAATTTGACAACCTAGAGCCAACAACTTTTGAAAATAGTGGCTTTATGGTTGATATTGCATGCGATGATTATGGCAATTGCCTGGCTGCATGTCAAAATAATTATATTTTAAGAAATATTAGGAGTGAATCTTCTATTTCATTATATAATGATAATAATTTCTTTGAATATTCTTCAGTATCTATTTATAGTTATGATGGTCAATTAATATTTAATTCATCGTCTGAATTTGATTTAGGAAATTTATACTTACCTCCAGGACTGTATATGAAAGTCTTTTGGAACAAATACGGAAAATTCATTAAGTCAGAAAAGTTTATTAAATCTAATTAAATTAATTAAGGAGCCAATCGGCTCCTTTTTAATTTCTATTTCTCTTTACATCTATTAGTGCTTGAAGTGGCGCATACCAGTGAATATCATCGCTATGTTATTGTCATTAGCTTATTCTATTTGATAGATTTGAAATATATCTATTTTTTAATAAACTTTATTGAACTAGAGTTTAAAGACAAAGACTGCATTTGACTAATAGCAGTCAAATTAAGCTTTTCTAATCTTTCTGTTTGTGTTAGTTTCATCTTAATAAATTCTGCATTTATACTTTCTAGGTTAGCTAAGACTAAAAGTTGCTCTATTGTAGCATAGTCTCTGATATTACCATCCAATTTAGGGTTTTGGCTTCTCCATTGCTTTGCAGTTTTACCAAATAATGCGACATTAAGTACATCTGCTTCGTTAGCATATACCATTTTAATTTGTTCTTTGCTTAGACTCTCGGGTATAATAAATACTTTGATAGCGTCAGTGTGGATTCTATAATTAATTTTAGCAAGTGTTCGATTCAGATCCCAATTAAGATTTAAACGATTATTTTCTTCATCTTTTAGGCGCTGAAATTCTTTAATTAAATATAATTTGAAAGGTGCACTTATAGCTGAACCAAATTCGAATGCTATATCTTTATGTGCGTATGTACCACCATATCGACCTTTTTTAACAATAAAGCCAATAGCGTTAGTATTTTCTATCCACTCCGATACACTCAATACGAAAGAATTAAGACCAGCTTGCATTTTAAAGTGGTCGAATTCGACCACTTTAAAATCTGGATTATTCATCAACTCCCAAGTACCTAAAAATTCAATAGTGTAGCGGTTTCGAATCCAGTTCTTAATAATATCTGCGGCTCGGCTCGCACTTTCTTTAGCGTTAGCCATATCAGTTATACAGATGTAATCTGATTCCTTTACCGCAATAACTTGAACTGGTGTGTTTTGTACTATTATTGAATTTCTTTTACTCATTTATCTTCTTTCTCTTAGTGCTTGAAGTGGCGCATACCAGTGAATATCATCGCTATGTTATTATCATTAGCAGCTTTTATCACTTCGTCGTCTCTTACAGAGCCACCGGGTTGTATTACAGCTGTTGCTCCTGCCTTCACTGCTTCTAGTAGTCCATCAGCAAAAGGGAAGAACGCATCGGAAGCAACTACGCTACCTTGTAGGTCTAGCTCCATTAGCTTCGATTTTTCTACTGCTATTCTCGATGAATCTACTCGCGACATTTGTCCAGCGCCTATACCTAGAGTTCTATCGCTCTTGCCATAAACAATTGCGTTAGACTTTACGTGCTTACAAACTTTCCAGTTAAACATAAGTGCTTGCCACTCATCGTTTGTTGGCTCTCTGTCAGTAACTACTTTCAT
>JBFHKR010000196.1:0-4076 GCA_041595255.1 Chlorobiota bacterium | reverse complement strand
TCCTCAATGCCAAATCGACAAATGAGATTATATTCACCAAAGGTACTACGGATAGTATCAATCTAGCCGCTTATACATTAGGTAGAAAGTTTGTGAATGAAGGCGATGAGATACTGATTACAGAAATGGAACACCACTCCAATATTGTTCCATGGCAAATGTTAGCCGAAGAGCGAGGAGCCAATCTCAAGTATATCCCTCTTACAGATGCTGCCGAGCTAGACTATTCGAAATTAGAAGAGCTAATCACAGAAAAGACAAAACTAGTCAGTTTAGTACATGTTTCTAATTCATTAGGAACGCTCAATGATATAGAAAAAGTAATCGAAAAAGCCCACTCAGTTGGTGCTAAAGTGGTAATTGACGGTGCGCAAGCGATACAGCACTTCGCTGTCGATGTGCAGAAACTTGATTGCGATATGTACTGCTTTTCTGGGCATAAACTCTACGGTCCATTGGGTATAGGTATTCTATATGGTAAGGAAGATTTATTAGAACAGCTACCTCCATACCAAGGTGGGGGAGAGATGATAGCTGAAGTTACTATGGAAAAGACTACTTATAATTCTCTTCCATATAAATACGAAGCCGGTACTCCCAATATAGTCGGAGCTATCGGGTTAGCTGCATCTATAGACTATCTGAACTCAATCGGATTAGAAGCTATAAACAGTTATGAAGATGATCTACTTGGCTATGCCGAGCAAAAGCTAGATTCGCTAGAAGGTGTCATCAGATATAGCAAAGCAAAAGTCAGAAAGAGCATATTACCCTTCAACTTCGACGGAGTTTATCACTATGATTTGGGTATGTTCCTCGACAAATTCGGAATAGCTGTCCGCACTGGACACCACTGCTGCCAACCAGTAATGCAGCGATACGATATCCAAGGCACAATCCGTGCATCATTATCATTCTACAACACAAAAGAAGAAATTGACGAATTCATCATTGCCCTCGAAAAGAGTTTGGCTGTGTTGAGGTAGAGAAATTATAAATGTTTTAGAATTTATATCCAATATTTAGAAGATAGATATTCGGGGTTCTGAATGCTGGTAAGAATAATGGAAATTTAGTCCAATAGTGAAATGAGCACTCTAAGTATAGTTTCTCATCGTAAAGATTATAGCTTAAACCACCTCCTAAATCTATTAAAAGTATCATATCTCCAAAGTGTGCATATAGCTGCAAATCGTCGCTAATATCTAAGAAATAATACTTGACTGTCCACAATGGGAGTTCATTAACTGACGCATTCCTCCATGACTGCGAATCTTCATAATTCAAATAATAATAGTTCAACCCAAGAGACCAATTCTGCTTTTTATCTAAATAATGTTCTAAGTAAATATTATAAACTGGACCAACTGAGATCATTTTATTATCATTATTATCTAGATACTTACCACCAGAGCCAACAGAAAACTTTGTATATCTCCCAAAAAGCAATGGATTATCTTCAGCCATTAGTTCAAATGACAGCATATACATTAAGCAAAATAATATAGAGATTATCTTAATAAAAGACTCCAGTTTAAGCTTATAATTAGATACAATTTAGTAAATAAAATAAGAATAATCTGTAAACTAAATAATACTCAATTTAGGGTATTTGCCGAATCTAGTTAGAGCGTAAGTATTACTATATTCTACTTTTTTATTAAATTGGTAAATACAATAAAAACTGGATTATGAAATAAAATATATAGGGACCTATGTTTTACCGAATACTATTACTCGTTACGTTTATCAGTACTACCTCGTATGGAAATGACTTTGATATACCTAATGATTTAGAACCTATCGATGGTGCTTCCGAAATACTTTTTAGTCAAGAATTTGATGAAAAGCCAAAGTTTATGGCAAGAGTCAGTGAAACGGAATTTATAATAACTGATATTCACGATGAAATAGCAAAAATCTACAGTTATTCGACAACTGATAATAAATTAGAACTGAAAAGCGAATTTTTGGTGAATACCTTAGAAGGGTTAGATGATTTCCAGATTCATGGGGATAAACTCAAATTGTTGTTTACTAATACAGCTGGTGGTATAGGAAATAACTATCAGGGAGAGTATTGGAGGGAAACAATAATAGATCTCAAGACATATCAACCAATAAACTCAAAAATTATTTTTACAACAATTGACCTACCTACTTTTAATCTTGACGAGTATAATAAAGACTTAGAATATGCTCAAAATTATGTTGACACCAACATGTTTCAATTATATGTTAGAGGTAATCAAAGGATAGAAATAGAACCTAGTGAGTATCTAACTTTTTATGATACTTATAATAATAAAGATAGTACACGTAAAAATTATTTATCTTTGATTCATGAGGATTTCTCTAGAACTTTCTATGCCAGAGCAACAAACTTTGAGTCAAGTGAATCAAGCCCAAAGTCATTTTTAGTCGAATTATTAGATTCTACAGAATCTTATAAGCTATTTGGACTTCATTGGACATATTTAGATGAAAATTCGAATTTTTACTTCCTATTCAGTTGGTACGATAAACGCGTATCTAAACGATTTATATCATTTAATAGATTCACTCCTCAAGGTGAATTAAGATATTATTATAGAGAAGTAGAACCAGAGATAGAATATGATGATGATTACATAATTCACGATTTTGAGACTTATGCTATAGAAGGAAACAAAGTTAAAGCCGTAGGTCTTGCTAGGCACGCTGGTAGTGAGGCACTGGAAGTGCAACCAATTGCTGCAATTTATATAGCAGAAATGAATTTAAATACTCTTGAATTTGGTTTAAAAACGAAGACTCTCACTGTAAATGATGGCCTTATTTTGAATCAAGAAAAAGAGAAAATGAAATTTAATATTATCAATAAAGTCATAGAAACTGAAGATGGTTATGTTATATTAGCTGAGCATAATAAAGCTCATAGAATAGCTAACAATCACTCCCCTCGTGGTATAAACGTCAAAGTAAAATATCAGCACTTTTATCATTCGATTAACTTATTTGCATTAGATAAAAATTTAGACTTCAAATGGAATAGATTAATAGAAAATCGAAATCTACATACATTCAGAAGTGTTTGGGGGCAATCAAGATTACCTGTGGATAGATATGCTGGTCATGTAACTCTACAACCCGAATTAAAAGACGATGATTTATCTTTTGTCTATTCAAATGATAAAGATAAAAAAATAAAGCGAGCTAAGTTTAATATTAGAAATGGGGAATTAATAGAAGAAGTTCCGCTTTTCAATAATGATGGGATTGCGTCTTATTGCCCAGGTTATCAATTTAAAATTGGTAATGATGAGTACGTTACTATGGTTATTGAAGATGATTATTATTTAGTAAGGTATAAGCTTCTGAAATGAGAATATTTACCCCCCTATTATCAAGGGGGGTAAAAGTCTTTAAAATTTGATTAGCGTTTCATAGTTACACTATAGTCTGTTCTACATTGCTCATCATCTAGCACGACTCTAATACCATTAATCAAGTTCTTAGCATTCACTTCTAGATTTAAAGTATTGCGTTTAGATTCTTTTTCATTTAGTAACTGCATTTCTTGCTTAGTCAATTTTTTATCAGCGATTGCTTTCAACCGTTTTCCCTCAAAGAAACCCCAATACTGTTTTGTATCACTACCTTTGGTCATTACTGTTATGTTCAATCTTTCATCTTCGAAATTGATAAACCATCTTTCTTTTACTACCGGTGCTATCTCTTTGTTTTCACAACTTCTCGCAGTAGCAATCATAGTAACATCCCACTCACCTGAAATATCTTCTTTCTGAAAGGGGGATAACTTCTCAGAGCCGTTATCATTTTTACTAGTTTCTGAGTTTTTGCTCATCGCCTCGTTTTCACCAGGATTGGGGATAGTATCAGTTGACCATAATTGAGAATCACTCATATCGTCTTCCGATTGATTACAAGCTACTAAGCTGACTAACATTAATAATAGTATGAACTTCTTCATAGTAATTCCTTTTTTTGTTGATAGTAATAGTGTTTAAAATACGAAATCAGTTTAAATATACCGAAAATAAAAAACCCCAAGCCAAAGACTCGGGGTTTGAAAT
>JBFHKR010000195.1:0-4100 GCA_041595255.1 Chlorobiota bacterium | reverse complement strand
TTCATACTCATCGCCAAAGTATATATGTAGCACACCTAGCAAAATGTTGTTTAGTGGTATTCCTACGCCATTAGTGAGGTAAGTTATAGATAATTTCTCATTTGGAAAATAAAATGAGTTAGACTCGAATCCATCTATTCTACCGGTATGACCATAAGCTGTTTTCTCATTATAAGGTACTGCGAATAACCCAGCTCCGTATTTATCTTCTAAAGTCATCATTTCTTTTAGAGATTTTTCTGATACTACTTTGCCATTGAAAAGACAATATAGGAACTTATTCAGATCGCTAGCCGTAGAGACTATGGAGCCTGCTCCAATTGGTACACTCATATCTGTCTCAGTTGCTAGTTCCCAATCTCCTGTGTAATAGTACGACTGCGCTTCATTGCTTTTACTTCCTATTGGGACTCCATAGTATGTATCGCTCAAATTGCAAGGCTCTGTAATATACTCAGTAAGTATGGTAGCAAAATCTTTTTTGAGTATACCTTCTGCAATCAAAGATAAGAGGACATAATTTGAATTGGAATACTCAGCTTTAGTATCTGGTTCGAAAACACTAGGGTATTTGGCTATTACTTCCGCTATATCTTCTCTACTAATCGGCTCTTGCATCCATTCGAGATAATCTTCATCATCCGTAAAACTAAAAATACCACTTCTATGTTTTAGTAGTTGTTTGATAGTGATTTTATCAGAGTTCTTAACGTTGGGATAGTATTCACTCAACTTAGTTTCTAAAGTAAGACTATTCTTTTCTACTAATTTCATTATTATAGCAGCTGTGAAAGTTTTAGATATAGACCCAATTCTATAGTGTGTTTTAGCGGTCGCTTTTATTTTTCTATCTATATTTTCATAACCTATAGAATTACTATAGACTTCTTTACCATCTTTATAAATAGAAAGACTACCCATCGATTTATCATTCTCTTCGAGTATTTCGAAAAGAGAATCTAACTTAGATTTATCAAACGAAAATGAAGTAGAGTATAGTGTTATAAATGTAAGGAGTAGAAGAATTTTTTTCATACTATTTAATAAAGTTTGTTGTAAAAAAAGATTAGACGGATAGTATCGAATTAGGTTACATTATATGAAATTTCGATTTCATATTTTTATTATTAACTATATTTGTAGAACTAATATTTACTCAATAACAATGAGTTTTAGAAATGGGATATAAATCACTTAATATCAAGATGCCTACTGATTATACCGAAGATACGCTTCGGTATTCAATCGGAAAAATGATTTCAACTACGGAATTTGAATATTCTATAGATAAAAAATCACTCGATGGCAGACAAAAAAACAATATACATTGGCTACTACGAGTTTCGGTTTCTTCTAAGTCAATCAAAGGTGGAGATGAACCAGAGAACTCTGAATTAGAAATTCCTCAGGTAAATACTAACAAGCTAGTAATCGTTGTTGGTAGCGGACCAGCAGGGTTTTATTCAGCTTATGTTTTGCGCAAAGCTGGATTCAGAGTCCGACTAATAGAACAAGGCCCCGAAGTATTCCAAAGAATAAAAGATGTAAAGTTATTTCATAAGAAACGTATTCTAAATGAGAGATCTAACTATGCTTTCGGTGAAGGTGGAGCTGGGACTTTCTCAGATGGAAAGCTAACATCCAGAACTAAAACCATAAAGCTAGAAAGAAAGTTTATATTCGATGAATATATAGAAGCAGGCGCACCTGAGGAAATACGTTACTTAGCGAAGCCGCATATTGGGTCGAATTTGCTGGTAAAAACAGCAAGAAATCTTCGAACTAAGTTTATAGATCTTGGAGGGGAAATGCTCTTCGATACTGAAATGACAGGTATCAACATACAAGATGGTAAAGTAATATCTATAGAGACTAATAAAGGGCAGATGGACGCTGATTATTTCGTTATAGCTTCGGGTCATTCTAGCTATCCAGTTTACGAAATGTTAATCAAGTCAGGAGTGAAATTCCAAACTAAACCATTCGCTATAGGCAATAGAGTCGAGCATACCCAAGAGATTATTAATAATGCTCAATGGCGCACAAAAGAATTGCCTGGCGTAAAGGCCGCAGACTATGCTGTTACTTTCAATGATGCTTCCAACCCCGTTTATTCTTTCTGTATGTGTCCTGGTGGCAATGTTGTTTCAGCTCCTCCAACTAAAGGTGTCAATCTAGTAAATGGGATGAGTAATTACAAAAGAAATTACCCATTCGCGAACTCTGCTATAGTGGCTGGGCTTGATTTGAACAAGCAACTAAAAAGAAATGTAGAGCCACTAGAAGCCTTAGATTGGGTAATGGGACTCGAGCGAAAATTCTACGATTATGTAGGAGGTTATGATGCACCTGCGGTAAAAGTAGCTGACTTTATAGAAGGTAAAACTACATCTACTTTCCCTGCTACTAGCTATCCATTTGATCTAATAACCGCTGATATGAACGAACTATTACCAGCTAATATTATTAATTCGCAAAAGGAAGCTCTACGCAAATTCAATAAACAGATGCTAGGTTTTGACCAAGGTATATTGATGGGACTAGAATCACGAACATCGTCGCCTATACAAGCTGACCGCTCTAGAGAAGGGCTTTGCGACGGATTTAGCAACCTCTATTTTGTAGGCGAGGGCTCAGGATTTTCTGGTGGCATAGTTTCTAGTGGAGCTGACGGTATAAAAGCAGCTATTGATATTGCTAGGCAAGAAGTATAGATGTAGTGTATAGGCTTGTTGTAAACTTCGTGTTAAAATAAACTGCATCATTAACACCATTAATAGCTAAATTACGTCTTACGTTTTCACCTTTATTAAAATAGTTATTTAAAACATGTCATTTGAAAATATCGGATTATCAGAATCCATCCTCCGAGCAGTCGAAAAACAAGGCTACGATACACCTTCTCCAATTCAAGAAAAAGTAATACCACACATATTAGCAGGCAAAGATGTATTGGCATCAGCGCAAACTGGTACAGGTAAAACTGCTGGGTTCACTCTGCCTATGCTCGAGATTCTAAACAAAGTACAACCAACAGGTAAAAAACCTGTTAGAGCATTAGTCCTTACTCCTACGAGAGAGTTAGCTGCACAAGTACACGAAAGTGTAGAATCTTATAGTGAGTTTTTGGATATGAATTCCACTGTGATATTCGGTGGTGTGAAGCAAATGAAACAGGTTGCCCGAATAAAAAAAGGTGTAGATATACTAATAGCAACACCTGGTAGACTGTTAGACTTAGTTGACCAGAAGCTACTTTTCCTTGATAAAGTAGAGTTTTTAGTATTAGATGAAGCCGACCGTATGTTGGATATGGGTTTTGCTAGAGACTTGAATAAAATATTAGCACTTTTACCCGCTAAACGTCAGAATCTGTTGTTCTCAGCCACTTTCTCGCCAGAGATAAAAAAGCTTGCAAAAGCATTCATGCACTTCCCGAAACTAGTAGAAGCAGAGCCAGAGAACAGTACAGTAGATAAAATTATACAGACTGCATATAGGGTAGATACAAACGATAAGCTCAATGTATTGATTGATATGATAAATAATGGGAAATGGAAGCAAGTATTAGTCTTTACTAGGACAAAGCATAGAGCTAATAGAATAGCTGAAAAACTAAATAAAGCTAAAATAACGGCATCGGCAATACACGGCAATAAGAGTCAGGGCGCTAGAACTAAGGCCTTAGAAGACTTCAAGACAAATAATATAAGAATACTAGTAGCTACAGATATAGCGGCCCGAGGGTTGGATATTCCATTGCTACCTCACGTTATCAACTTTGAGTTACCAAACATACCGGAAGACTACGTCCACAGGATAGGCCGTACTGGTAGAGCAGGAGCAAGCGGAGAGGCAATCTCATTAGTGGCGCACGATGAAGTTGATTATGTAGCAGGAATCGAAAAACTACTAGGCGAGAAATTCGAGAGAAATATAATAGAAGGATATGAGCCAAAGCTAGAAGATGCTCGACCAACTCCCCAAGGTGGCGGTGGCAACAGACAAAGGGGCAACCCAAGGTCAAATCCTCCTAAGAAAAGTCGCCAGGAAAAAAATTACAACGATAAGAAAAAAAGAAAATTCATGGGCAAGAAGTA
>JBFHKR010000194.1:0-4187 GCA_041595255.1 Chlorobiota bacterium | reverse complement strand
TTTAGAACTGATTTACCTTGTGCTGTTAACTTATATAGACCAACCTTATCACCTCTATGCGGTATAATTGTGTTGAACAACCGTCCTTCATAGAGATTAAAGAACTTCAATTCATCCTCTTCTTCTAAATGAAGAGTATTAATCACATCAATTTTTTGTAGAATATTATTAACAATCTCTCGATTCATGTTAGAACCTCCGAGTATTTACTTATTTTTCAAGCCAATACCTTATTAAAGAATTGTCAAAGTATTCGCCTGAATTACCTGCTATATATAGCTTTTCTTTCTCTTCTTTAAAATACTTAACGCCGACCATGAGCTTCAACAAGGTACTTGCTCTTTCTGAATCGACGTTAAGCTCCCGCTGTATTTCTTTCATCAGGTCATCTTTTATAACGGCTCCACCTATACCATACTTTTGTATGGCATATTGGTGGAAAACGTCTGTTTGGATTTTTGTTATCATTATTACTAATCTAATTATAACTATTGAACAATTAAAATACATTTTCTGAAGTTACGGGCTGACCGTAATGAAAATCAAATTTTAATGATTAATTTCTGAAGTTGCGGGCTGACCGTAATAGAAATTATAATCTTATCACTAATTTTGATATTATATGATATGGGTAAATTAGAAGAAGCAAAGCGTTTTTATAAAATGTTTATGGGTACTGGTCTCAGGAAATTTAATTTTGCAAAGATACTTGGTATTAGTCAGTCTTCACTAAATGATTATTTATCAGGTAGAAGTGATATTAAAATGATTACTCGGATTCTATCTGATAAAGGATTTAGTATTGATTGGCTATACACTGGTTTAGGTAAAATGTATTTTCAACCAGAAAAGTTCGAGAGTACATTCGAAATTACTAGTAGTTTTGATGTTGATCTCCAAAAATCAAGAATAATTGACTGGATAGAATTAAACTATAAATCAGTAGATAACTTTAGAATTCAACGTGATATTCTTGATCAGAAATTAACGGCATCACTTTATAATGATGAAGTGATAGACCATGAATTTTTGATAAAGTTAGAGAATGCTGGGTGTAATTTGAAATGGACAATTGATGGAAAAGGCTCTATGTTTACAGAAAACAGAATTGGTAAGAAACTTTTAAAGAAGGTAAAGAAATGAAATTATTAATGTTACTTATTATACTACTACCGTTAAATTTGTACTCCAGAGATTGTTTGGATGATGCTTGGGCATACTATAACAACCGAGAATATAACAAAGCTATAAAAAGTCTTAATTCTTGTCTTGATCAAATCATTGATGATGCAGACCCAAAAGAAATGGATTATGTTTTTAGAGGATTATCTTCAAACTATATGAAACTTGGAATTATTGACTCTGCATTAAAATATTCGATGATTGCATTAAGCATTGAAGAAAAAAATGAATTAAATTCAGCGATATCTTTGAATGAATTAGGGACTATATATTCCAGTATAGGTTTGAATCATCAAGCAATTTATTATCTTAAAAAAGCTTATGATATTAATGTTTTAAATGAAAATAGAAAAAGTTCCAATAAAAATCTCAGCAATCTTTCTGTTGCTTACTTAAATATAAGTATGCTTGATTCTGCTGAAAGCTATCTGGAAAAATCTTTATTGACTGTAGAAGAGAATATTAAAAGTAAATATCACATACTAAATAATCTTTCTTTTCTTTACTTTACCAAATCAAATTTTGAACAAGCTAAAAGTTATTCTTTACAAGCAATACAACACTTCCCAGACAATATTAGTAAACATGATTCACTTTTAATAATAACAAATTATGAGTTAATCTTACTTTTGAATAATGAGAAAAATAATATGAGTAGTATAAATGAATATTATAAACTAGAGAATACCAATTTAAATTCAACTTACTATGCAGATGTTAATTATAAATTATCTTTATTAGAAACAAAACTTGGAAATAGAGACGAATCAATTAAATACTTGAACAATGCCGTCAATATTTATGTAAGTCTAGGTGATATCACAAGAGCTAAACAAATAACTAGTACTTTCGTAAAATATTCGAATCATAAAGATGATAGTGACTTAGACTATTCTGAAAATAGATTGGCAGAAATGCAATTGGTATTGTATTCTAAACAATTAGAAAATGATATTGATGCTAGAATTGCATCAGATTCATATATTTCAAAAATTGAAAATGAGATTCAGCTCACTAAATTATCATTATATCTTTCAATTTCGATTATATTATCAATGCTCTTAACAATTGGCTTTATAATCTATAAAGTTAGAAGTAGCAACCAAATTAAAAGGCTTATCAGTATGTACAATAATTATCTCGATATTATCTATCAATTAGACTCTAGAAGATTAAAGACTAATTTAACCAAGATTAATAATTATATTGCACTAGATAAATCATTGAGAGAGAAGAAATACTTTACGGATTTAATTGGTGAAGTAGTGGATGATACGAACAAAATTCGGAATACCGTAAAGACTGGTATTAATATTCAACAAACAAAGAGGTTACATAATGGGAAATACACCACCACCGACTAATTACCAATGGATAGGTGATACATTAAGCTTTACATTAGATCCTACTGTAGGTGGACTTAAATTAAAATTTAGAAAAGAGGGTGAAACAATCTATCAAACTATTTTTGATAATAAAAGTTTAGCTCCAACAACCATACCTTTATTATCGTCAAATGGTCCAAGGGGAGAGATTTGGGGAGTAACTACTAGTAATGATAATGAAGAATGGGGACCTCCCAGTACAGCAGATATTACCAATCAAACGACATAATTAATCCTTAATAGTCAACCGCAATTTCAAATTATTTCTGAAGTTGCGGGCTGACCGTAATCAAATTTCAAATTTATTTCATAATTTTATTCTAATTCAACAGAGTTTGAAATAAATTTTTTATGGAGTAAGGACCTAATTAGAATATTTTGATACCTATAACTACTGATAGAATTATTGAAGTTATACGAGATGAGATTTGTAACCCAGAACTTAATCTAAATTTCATTTGTTATAAGTTACAATGTTCAGACAAAACGATTTTCAGAAGAGTAAAGGAAGATTTTAAAACAACTCCATCCCAACTGATTGAGTGTATTAGACTTTTTAAAATTTTTAAATATACATACGATCATAAATGTAGTGTTTTTGAATCTGCTAGAATTTACGGCTTAGTAAAAAGGGATTCTCTACATAAGATCACAAAACGTAGGTTCAATAAAACACCATGCGAAATTGAATATGAACTTGCTATTGAAGAAAATAGAAAGGTGAACTTCCAAGCATATCACAAACAATTTTTAATTAATAATTTACTGCTTTGATTATTAATTTATATTTATTATATTAGTTTTAAATGATTTAATATTTATTGGACATTAGTTATGAAAAAAATAATTCTTATTTCGATTGTTATACTTCTATCAATCTGCACATTATCTGCTCAAGATTGCGTTCCTGAAGATAAAGTTATAAAAACTACAATTATGGGTAGAGACTATGAATTTATCACAGTAAAAAAGAATTGGGATGATGCTAATGCCTGTGCTAAAGAAAGAGGTGGCTATTTGATGGATATTCAATCTCAAGAAGAAAATGACTCTTTAACGCATTTCTTATTAAATACTTTGAGATACAAATATTCTTTTAATCTGCTTGGGCAAGGTGAAGAGGATATATGGCTAGGAGCAAAGGTAAGATATGATTCTTCAGATTTCCAAGCTGTAAAATTATTCTGGGAATGGGATAATGCACCTTATAGTAAAGAAAGCAACTTGATAACTACTCAATATGACTATAGAAATCCTCTTGGTGAGGACTCATTTGAACATAGTAAAAGCATATTTGTTAACTGGGGGGAATGGGTCAGTGGCTATTATTACCCTAGACCATTTGAATCTCCTTTTAAAGAGAAGGTGGCACTAACATTAGTAGAAATAAAAATTGAAGAAAATAATTCAACCGTAGCCTCTCCTGGGCAATGGATTAATACATTTTCAGATGAAGAAAAGTATTTCATGATTGATTATGGATGTGTTAACCCTATTAAGAATGTTATCGATACTTTAGTTTGTTTCAATAAGACATACCCTTTTGGTGATTCTACAATAAGCACTGCTGGGTTTTATACTAAAACTTTTAATTCATTTTCTAATTGTGACTCTGTAGTT
>JBFHKR010000193.1:0-4219 GCA_041595255.1 Chlorobiota bacterium | reverse complement strand
GCTAACCTAAAAGACATAAAAACAGAAAATCACGACCAAACTACTGGCGTTAATATTATCTTACGTGCTCTAGAAGAGCCATTGCGTCAGATAGTAACTAACTGCGGTGGCGAGGCATCGGTAGTAGTGAACAGAGTAAAAGAAGGCACAGGTGCTTTCGGTTACAATGCACGTACTGATAAGTTCGAAGACTTGTTTGAGTCTGGTGTAATCGACCCAACTAAGGTATCGAGAGTAGCATTGGAAAATGCGGCTTCGGTATCAGGTCTATTACTAACTACAGAAGCAACAATCGTAGAGAAGCCAGAAGAGAATGCTGGCGGCGGTCACGGTCATCCAGATATGGGTGGCATGGGCGGAATGGGCGGCATGATGTAATCTCTTGTGATTACCAAGTCCCCTACGTAGAGACGTATTGCATACGTCTCAAAAAACAGAGGAATCATGAGACGTACGCAGTACGTCTCTACAAATCGAAGACCCACTATTGGTAACACAGTAGTGGGTTTTTTTGTGGGGGAATTGTAATATATTTTTTGTAAATTAGTCTATTAACTAGAGGTAAATATCATGGAAAGAGAAGAATACAAAGATATAATAACTATTGACAGAAGTCGAAAAGGTGGTTCGCCTTGTATCAGAAACTTACGAATAACGGTTTATGATATTCTTGGTTGGCTAGCATCGGGTATGACGAATAAACAAATCGTCGAAGATTATCCGGAGTTAACTGACTTGGATATCCGGGCGGCTTTGCAATATGCTTCGGATAGAGAAAGAAGAGTAAGCGTGGTTGTTGGGTGAAACTATTATTTGACCAAAACATATCTTACAAGGTTGCACTTATAGCAAATGAACATTTTTTAGGAAGTGTTCATGTTGGAAAAGTAGGGCTAACGACTGCATCTGATAAAGAAATAATAGATTATGCAATAAATAATAATTACACAATCGTTTCAAAAGATAGCGATTTCTTAGACTATGTGAGCTTTAACGGAAGTCCTCCAAAAGTTATAATATTAAAGACTGGAAACACATCAACGGATTATTTAATAAATTTATTCAATCGAAATAAACAAACTATTAAAGAGTTTATCAGCGATTCTGAGAAGGATATCTTAGAATTATCATAATCGAATCTGAAAATCGAAGACCCACTATTGGTAACACAGTAGTGGGTTTTTTTGTGGGGGAAAATAGAAATTTCAGTATATTGGGGAATTAATATTAAGCAACCGTAGAGACGTATTGCATACGTCTCAAAACAAAAACAATTGACCAGAGACTTACACAGTACGTCTCTGCAAAAAATGAATTTAATTACAAATAACAAAACTAGACTTGGCTCAATTTATATTGCTCTTTCAACACTAGTAATATCTATTGCAAGTGGACATGGTATAGTACCAATGCTGTTTATACAGTTCTGGTCATTATCTGATGTTCAGAACGAAAAAGAAGAGTTTGTAATTTGTTCCCTTTTGTTTCTTGTTGGTCAAATACTAATTATCATTAGTGGTTGGGTTAAGAAGAACTACCAGAAAACAACTTTCGTATTAGGTATTACTGCCGTTAGTATTGGAATACTATTTCTTTATTTAAAGTCTGACGCTGGATTATTTACTTTGATAAGTTCAATTCCTTTTATAATTTTAGCATTTAGTACTAATAGAAAAATGAATGTTGAAATCAACACTTTTGAAGAGCAAACGTAGAGACCTTTTGAATAAGTCTCAAAAAAGGAGCACTTCTGTGACGTACGCAGTACGTCTCTACAAAGTACTGAACTAATTTTGGAGAATGTAGAGACGTATTGCATACGTCTCAGAGAGGGGGTAACTGATGGAAGATAAATTTCAGAATAAATATAGAACCCAATCGAATAGATTAAAAAACTGGGACTATTCAAATCCTGGATATTATTCATTGACAATTTGTACAAAAGACAAAATCAATTTTTTCGGAAGTATAACTAACGGGGTTATGCAGCTTTCAAAAATTGGAGTAATCCTTGAAACGGAATGGTATAAGACTCCAGAAATAAGGAGAGATTTGAATATAGAATTAGATGAATTTGTGATTATGCCAAATCATTTTCATTGTATAATAATACTGAATGAAATAGATTCAAATAATGTCGATATTGAGAGACACCCATCTAGAGACGTATGCAATACGTCTCTACAATCAGCGAGTAAAAATCTATCTGCTATTGTTAGAGGTTTAAAGTCTGCTGTAACTTCAAAAGCGAGAAAATTAGATCCAAATTTTGCGTGGCAAACAAATTATTATGACCATGTAATAAGAAATGAGAAATCTCTTTATGAGATTAGAAAGTATATAATGGAAAACCCATTAAAATGGGAATTAGATGAGTATAATAATTCAAATCACAAATGAATTAATGAGACGAACGCAGTACGTCTCTACAAATCGAAGCCCCGCTATTATTCAATTGCAGGACTTATATATAAATCTTATTTAGATAAAACTATTCCTTTACTAGGATTACTTTTCTTGTAGTCGAGTACTTGTCAGTCGATAACTTCACCAAGTAAACACCACCGTAAAGTGTTTGTGTGTCGAAATATGAAATAGTACTTCCGCTATTTATTACTTTCGAATTTAATAATTTTCCAGAAAGATCAAGCAATTCGATCTTAATTTGATTTCCAACTAACTCATTCACTTGTACTGCGAGCAAATCTGACGAAGGGTTAGGGAATACTGTAAGGTTCAATTTCTCGAAATAGTCGTCGGATACTGATGTAGTCTCTGTTGTATATACTGTTGTTTGTTCAGCAATAGAAGTCACTTTTCTATTTGTAGAAACACCATAGAATGTTGGTCCTACTACATAAGGATAAGTCGAATTCCAATTCTCATCTACAGTAGCGAAGTAAGCATAAGTACCTTCGGGATACTCAGGTGTTACACAGAATCTTCCATTGTGCTCATCTAAATAATCTGGTTCGTCAGGATGCGATATGAACTCATAATCTTCACGGAAGTAACCAAGGAAATATGTAGCATTTACATCAGGCCCATTTGATACAGTTGAGCCGTCTGCGTGAGTGGTTCTTTTAGTTATATCTCTTAGTGAATAACCAGATTTAATACGAGTAATTCCACCAGTGCCATCAGCATTCTTGTATCCATAAGCTCCATAAATAGGGAAGCCATCATAAGCGAAACCAATTAGTGGTGAATGCTTTTCTTCGTCAATTGCGTATAATCCATCAGCATCATATAAATTACAGATATCAGAAACTACTTCTTTGTCTAATTTGAATGCCGAAGGGTTCTGGTGATGGTGGTAATTGCCCATAGCAGGATGTGCTTTCGAACAATCGAATCCGGCTCTTTCGGCTGGTATAGCATCTCTGTTCCAATCCTGCTTTGCCGCCGGCCCACCTGGACAAGGAGGGTTACCGGGACCTCCACATAGTGCATTAGTATTAGGATTCCAAGCTACACCATCTCTATAATCGAATAGAGCAACACCATTAATAAATAGCCCAATATTACCACCTGTAGTAGCGATAGGAGTGCCTTCATTTTTAATTGGGTTCAAAGGCATTTTGTATATACCATTCTGATTAGTAGCCTGCGAGGGATTACCGTCATTGAATGGTCCTGTAGGGTACGCTGGTATTCCTGTTGCAGTTACGTAAACGAACTCAGCCGAGTATTCGACTTTTTGACAGTTGTATAATATTCCATTGTCAATAGCCGTGCTATTTCCATTTACATAATATGTGCCTGTCTCCGTTGTGTTTTGCAACCACGAAGTAATGGCAGGGTTTAGTTGTGCCTCAGCACTTAGCACAAAAGCGCATAGTGCAAATAAGTAAATAATTTTTTTCAAGTTTTTCCTCTTTTTTTTGTTTTCTATTTAGACAAATTATTTTTCATTTTCCTTCGGTTGTATAGAATAAAATTCCAAAATAGTTTGCAAAATGTTAAATTACTAAATAACTAATTAGAAAGTAGTAGAATGATATATGAAGAATTCCCCTCTTTAAGCGTAGCGAAAGAGAGGTGGCAGACACGCTCAGCATGGCTGGCGGGGTGTTTGAAATATAATACCACGGGTTAGAGATAGAAAGAAATATCCCGTAGGAATTTAATAGTAGTAGTAAGAGAACAGCAAAGAAGAAAACTACTCCGTAGGAGTAGAATTGGGATAAAATTATGAAATACGAATATGACAAAGAAG
>JBFHKR010000192.1:0-4229 GCA_041595255.1 Chlorobiota bacterium | reverse complement strand
TAACCCTACTGCTGCTATCACTGCAGAGTATGGTAGTATAACCTTAATCATCTCAATATCAAACGGAACAGAAGGTATATGGAATGGTGGGAACCCACCTGAAATAGACGCTATATCACCTACAGTTCTAGTATCAATACCCAATGCAACTACTACTCCGAATATAGAAAGAATTGCTACTAGAGAAGCAGGAATCGCCTTACTTATCTTAGGTAATCCCCATATAATAAGCATAGAGAGTAGCACTAGCCCCATAAATATATAAAGCTGTTCGCCAACCATCCAATTGCCGGTTGAATCTTTGAATTGGTCTAGCTGAGAGGAGAAAATTATAATCGCCAATCCATTCACAAATCCGAATATGACGGGATGCGGGACTAGCCGCATTAGCTTTCCTAACTTGAGCAGCCCAGTAATGACTTGGAATATACCTGCTAAAACAACAGCAGCGAATACATACTCGACACCATGATCTTTAACCAATACTACTAGGACTACTGCTACAGCGCCTGTAGCACCAGATATCATACCTGGGCGACCACCGAATATCGATGTTATCAATCCCATAACAAAAGCTGCATAGAGACCAGTTAAAGGTGACAAACCTGCTATTAGTGCGAAGGCAACCGCCTCTGGTACTAGTGCTAAAGCTACTGTTAGTCCAGATAGGACTTCCGTTTTATAGTCTATTTTTTCTGTTGGAGTAAAGAAATTTATAAGAGTTTGCATCTGAGTTAATTATCGTTTTTTGACAAATAAAAGACGGCAAGTTCCGAAAAAATATGATGATAACAATGAAATATGCTGTTTATGTTTTTCTGAATTATATTTATTTGGTAGATTAATGATAGGGAATTGACAACAAGGGAACTAGTTCTTTTTGTTATAAGGCAAGAAATTCCTATTATTCCCTCTTAAAGATACAAAAGGGTTTGGGTGATTTAAATTGAACTGTAGAGACGTATTGCAAACGTCTCAATAATTTGAATAAGATAACAAGATGATTAAGATAGATATGATTATGGTATTACCATTGTGTCTCACTGGCACCAGATGGACATTACGTCAATTGAGATAACGCCTTAGACGTTAGAAGAGCCCAGAAATAACTATTGCCGTCGGTTTTAATCGAAGTATAAGAAAGAGAAAAAAATGAAAAAATTAATAATAACCCTACTTCTACTGGCTGCCACTGGGCTACACAGTGCAGAGATAACACCTAAATGGAATAGAATCAATGAAGCAGGTGAAATTCATGACTTGGAATTTCTAAAAGGTGAAGACACATTTATTTTAATTGCAGGAATCGGTGAGAAAGGAGTTATTGAAATTCGTCAAACAGAAACTGGAGAGCTTGTTAGGTCTTTACCTATGCCATATTTATCCTATAAAAATCAAATAGAAGTAACATCAGATAGTTCAAAAATATTAATAACTACTGGGGGTGACAAAGAATCTCAACCTACAATAGAACTAAGAAATATTAATGACTTTACATTAATCAATAGTTTTAAACTTGAAATGGATGCCGATTCATTAGATGAAAAGGGTGGTAAATTATATTATAGATTTAGACAAGCTATTGTTGATCCAATAAGACCTTTAATATATACAATTGTAGAAAAGACTAACTATATATCAAATTACACACCTGAGAAGTATTGGTTAAGAGTATATAATTATGAGACTATGGAGGAAGTAACTGACTTAACACCTGTTGGCTATGAAAATGAAAATCTTAAATGTTTTGATATATCAGATGATGGTAAGTTACTAGCAGCATTAAATGATGGAAAAACATTTTTGAAAGTATGGGATCTGGAAAATTTGAAACTCATTGAAAATATTAAAATTTATGATAATGATTATGATCTAGACCCTAACTATTATGCCTGTGTGTTAGATGATATAGAATTTTCTTCAGTCGATAATAATCTTATTTATTTATCTGGGAAGATTCCCGATAAAAGTGTAGAATATAGTTCATATGGTTTCTATAAATTTTTAATTTCAGAAAAATTAAAAATTAAGGAAATGATTGATATGAATAAGGTAGGTGGTAGATTTACTTTTTTTTCAGATGAGTCTCGAGTTCTTTTATCAGGTGGAGTTATGAATTCAGTATTTAATTTGATTAAAAATGAAAGAGAATTATATGCACCAACAGATATTAAATATCCAACAGGATCAATTGTATTGTATTCAAATTTACAAAATTGTTTTTTAGGTGCTGCATCACATATATTCGGAACTTATAGAATTGATACTGAATCAAATATTATCGAGATAAAAAATAATAACCATTTCATTAGCCCCAACCCAACAAATAGCCATGTGAATCTGAATTTGAATTGCATAAGCGAATCAGCTAGCTACTCTATTGTTAATCAGATCGGAAAGCAATTAGAACAGAAAACTATATTAAGTAACTCTAATGAACTGCGGTTAGATTTTAGTGCATACCCAAGCGGCGTTTACTTTCTTACTATCAACTGTGGGAATGATGTGAAAACATATAAAGTAGTGAGAGAGGGGTAGGGTTTAAATATTATCTAAAGCTTTAACACCCTCCTAAACCCTCCCTCATGGGAGGACTTGTAACGGTTTTAAACGACGGATTCAAGAAACAAAAATCAATTTTCCTCCCCAATAACAACATCTTTAATTTTAATTCGTATATTTGCATATGCATCTAAGAACAAAAATATTATCAGCTATTATGCTTTTCGCTTTCACTTTCTCTACTACTGGGATAGTGATGAATAAGCATATGTGCAATGGCGATGTTAAAAATGTAACCGCCTACGTAAAAGCTGATCATTGTGATCACAAAGAAGTTGAAGTTAAAGATGTACCCAAATGTCATGATGCAATTCAAAATACTCAAGAAGATAATTGCTGTGAGAATGACACCCAAGAGCTAAAAAACAAAGAACATTATATTGCTTACAATAAAGTAAATTCAGAACAATTAGCAGTATTGGTTGCTGTAGTTTCGGCATATAGTTTTGCTGAAATTCAATCTTCGAATTCTGAGGATTACCTTTTCTACGAATCGCCTCCCCCCATATCTACGAGGCAATCCCTACATATATTACACGAAAAATACCTAATCTAAATACTTGAATTAGTTTTATTAGATTGATATTCTCTTGTCTGTTTGACACTGAGTCTTGTCAATCATACCATCAAGTTTAGAACTATTTGTATGTCCGAATAATATTATTCGGAAAGTGTATTATAAATTCAAAAAAGAAATTAGAAATGAAAAAGTACTTGATATTATTAGTATTCTTATTCCCAATAATAGCGTTATCTCAGACTATAAAGGGAGTAGTTATGAATACCAAACATGTTTCGCTAATAGGAGCAAACGTATATTGGCAAGACTCCAAAATCGGAACAGTAACCGATAGTGAAGGAAAGTTCGAAATATCCACAAAAGGAATAATGAACAAAAAATTGATTGCTACCTACGTTGGACATGAGCCAGATACAATACTTGTGAAAAAACAAGATTTTGTAATGATTCATTTGACTGAGAATGCCACTTCGGAAGCTATAAATGTAATTGCAGAAAAGCCGGGAATTATTATATCGAATTCGAGTGCAATCAAAACAGAACAAATAACACAAACTGAGTTAACGAAGGCCGCTTGTTGCGATTTGGCAGGAGCATTCGAAACTCAACTAACCGTTCAACCGCAGACTACGAACGTAATTACTAACTCCAAAGAGCTACGTTTATTAGGTCTTTCGGGTGTTTATAATCAGGTTTTGGTCGATGGATTTCCTATGATTATGGGATTATCTTATACTTATGGTATTAGCAGTATTCCTGGGCCTTTGGTCGATAATATATTCGTCTCGAAGGGTGCGAATAGTGTGCTACAAGGTTTTGAGGGTATCAGCGGACAGATAAATGTTATCACAAAAGAGCGATATAACTCAGATAAACTTTTAGTGAATCTGTATATGAACAGCTTTATGGAAAAGCAGCTAAATGCGAATTACACATTCAAAACGGGAGATTGGAGTAATATAACTTCATTCCACACTACTCAGCAAGCCGATAAATTCGATAGAGATAATGATAATTTTCTTGATGTACCTCAGATAACTCGATACACATTATATAATAAATGGTCGCTGGGCGATGAGCATCAACAAGGGTGGAATAGTAAAATATCACTTCGTTTTCTGAATGAGAAAAGAGTCGGTGGACAAAC
>JBFHKR010000191.1:0-4310 GCA_041595255.1 Chlorobiota bacterium | reverse complement strand
ATAATTAATATCCTAATCAGTAGGGAAATAACTAAGGTTTCTTGGAGAAATGAATTAAGAAAATGAAAAAATTATTGAAAATAAGTTCAATATTGTTTCTAAGTTTAGCTATATTTTCTTGTAGTAAACAAACCCAAGATACAAAGCTAATTGACAGTTTAAATAGTGAACTCACAAGTAGAATAAACAACTTGAATGATATGATTGATTCACTAGAAAATGAAAATTTTAGATTAAAACATGAAAATTTTAATCTAGAAAACTTTTACAATCAAATTAATAGAGATGTCATATTCATTGAAGTTATAAATGATAAATATTTAAATTGGGATAACTGCAAATATGAGATCGTAAAAGATAAATTTTGGATAGAGTTAAAGAAAGATTATCTATCAAACAAAGTAGAATATATTGAGCTAATTGAGGATACGACTAATACTGATGCGTATATTTGTGGATTAAGAAAAAACCTTGTTAAAGGTGATATAGCATTTTTAATAGTTGATGAAGTTGAAAATATACCATATGCTTATGTATTTAAAACACAGTGGGATGTGTTTTATCTAAATTGTAAATATCCAGGCGGACTCTTCTCAAGTCTCAATAATAATCGCTATCATTTTAAATCAAAATTATTGGAGTATCTGGTAAAATAGGGGAATTAAAATGCTTGAAAAATATGAATTTGATGTAAAGTCAAATTTTAACTGGATTATTAGAGATTCATTACCAGATAGCAAGGGATTTAAATTTGAATTATACTTAAAGGAAGATCAGAACAAATGTTCAGACATGATCTCTACATTTCACAAGTTATTTGGTTTATATTCGGATGAGATTATTATAGCTCCAATGCCTGAAGATGATATTTGGGGTAGTTTTTCAGAGGAAGTTTGGGGTTGGAGTTATGAAGATGATAGTTATTATGCTGAAACAGATAATATAAGTTTAATAACTAAGGAATATTTATCAATTTTAGCAAAAAGTAACATTGAACCAACATATTCTGGATGTTGCAAGTGTAAGGATTGGGATGCTTTTTTAAAAGTGTTTATTGAGTGTATTCTAGAAGGATATGCTGTATATAGTCACTTATTCTTTATTCCTTCTTTGAATCTATTTTTCTATTTTGATATTTCTTATAGTCTCGGCATTTATTTTAAAGAATTTAATCCTGAAGTTTTAGAGTTATTGAAACTTATAAAAATTAATAGCAATTATAGGATTGAAAATGCATCTGATGAATTAAGAAAATGAAAAAATGAACTATTCAAATTTTATACGAATTAAAAAACTTTAATTAGAATCATCTTGTCATCTTGTTCTGTATACAATTTAGGTCAAGAACCCCTACATCAAAAATCCATTCTCTGCTTCAGTCGGTTTAGGTATATCAGTATCATTTATCATTTCTCGCATATCTATCTCTATACCCCTTGCTATAGAAGTGATAGGTACATCATTGTAAGTCCCTTCGAATGGGTTTTCAGAGTAATCGCCTATTTTTTCCATCAAGAAAAATATCCAGATAATTAGTGCAGACATTATTGGCGAGAGCCAAAACACCCAACCCAAAGTATAGTTAAATATATCGACTAAACCTAGCGGTACTAAGGCACAGAAGACAAATGTCAACCACAATGCTGTAGATGCATATTGTCTTGGGAAAGGGAAATTTTTTATTCTTTCTGCCTTGCCTTGCTCTTCATAAAAGTTTGTTATTAAGTTCTGAAGCTCCATGTGGCGGAAATCTTCAAAAGAATTATTATCGCGCAATTCTTGAAATCTAACAGATTGTGTTTTTAGGATTTGAGTGGCTATATTCGATTTGCCATCTAATTCATTGATTTCAGACTTACTGATGTACTTCGACAATTCTGAGTTGAGGCTTTTCGTATAATCTTCACAAACATTTTCAGAATATCTATCTCGAATTCTCTCTTCTTTGTGTTCCCAAGTACGACTCAAACGAAGTTGATATCTGAGGGCAGTCATCCAAGCAATATGTCTATAAACTAATTCCTTTTTGATTAGATCGCTATTGTCTCCTTGTACGAATGAGCAAATCTGAGCACCTAAAGAACGGCTATAATTGACTATACCACCCCATATTTTCCGCGCTTCCCAAGTCCTATCATAAGAGCTATTATTCTTGAAGCCGAGATAGAAGGCAACGGCAATACCTATTACGCCTATGGGTTGCCACGGTAGCCCCATACCAATTTCGAAAGTATAGAAAATAATAGATATTAGGAGTGAATAGAAAAATCCGTAAATCATCGGCTTCTTAGACCAACTTAGCGTCATCCAGAAACCATAATTCTTGTTTATATACATTTTAAGTAACCTATGTTTATACAATTATAAGTTACTAAAAAAAGTTCAATTATTACTCTTCGTTCGCAGCTGCTTGATTAATATTGAATAGAAAAGTTTTAGCAATCATCTTAGCTCTAGTAACAGCCTCATCGGCTCTCGGCCCTTCGAACAAATCATCGACTGTACTCGAAAATAAGCGTAGCCATTCTGCAAACTGTATATCACTCATCTGAGTTTTTCTGCTTAGCATAATGTGCTTATACATAGGGTTCCCACGAAACTCATTTTCTCCAAATAGCACTCCTCCCCAGAACTTATACATGTGTGGGAGATGAGTTTCCCAATTAACTTCAGCTATATCGTCGAATATGAACCCGAGTATTGGGTTTGCTTGTACTTTTTCGTAGAAAGTATCGACCATTAGCTTTATATCTTCGTTGTCTCTAATATCAGTTTTCATTTTTTCTTTTTCTGTTTGATGAAGTTGTCGAACTAAATTATCGGACAATTTAGTCTTTTATTGTAGGGGCTTGGTAAAAAGGTTGGTCTTAGGATTCGTTGCAATTGTAGAGTCCAATAGAAGAACGGTATAGCATTACAACATCATTAGCAAAAAAATGATTCAACCTTCTAACACAACTACGTAAACGTATCTATGTTACTGAGAGGACTGAAAGGACGTTGCAGTCGCTGGGGTAGAGGTAGTGTAAAAAGAGATTGCCACACTTCGTTCGCAATGACATGTTTACAAAGGTGTATAGGGGATTTAGAGACATATGCAATACGTCTCTACGCCTCAACATCAGTTCTTTCTGTTTTTTTTACTATATATTTCTTGTAGACATTAGAATTCATAAGCATTAATAGTGGTACTAAAATTAGGGAAAACAAAAACATCATTATTATATAGCCAATATCATCCACTTTTTTCTCTGCAAAAACTAGTAAATAATAGGCATAAAACTCAAATAAAAGAAACAAAAGACTGAAAGTGAAATATCTTTTCTTCTCTCTTCGAGAGTTTAGCTTTTCAGTATAAACATCAACTGAAGCCAAAAGTATAATTAGAATTATTGTTTGAAGAATTGGGTTTATCCCAACTAGGCTTAAAAAGAATATTGGAATTAAAGCAAAATATATAATCGATAGTTTTTCTTGAATATTCATTCTAGAAGCCCTACCCCACTACAAACCCAGCGAAACTGACCATAGATTCAGTTTCTTCTTCTTGCCATTGGTTGTATCCTGCTGCGATTACTTCTTTGCTATCAACTAAGCTGAGTGCTGCATAGAATGGTGCAGTGCCACAAATTTTATTTTTATCACCGGCATCAGTAACTTCAGTGAAGAAGGCATTTTTATCAGCTTTAGTTATCATTTCTATTAGTGATTCATCTTCGTGTTTGACTCTGATTTGTTCTGTTACAGCAGGGAATTCATCACCGAATTTTCTACCTACGTGTGACAAATCTCCACTTGATAATATGAGAACTTTTTTACCTGAAGATATGATTGCATTTTTTATAGCATCTATAGTGCTATTATATTTTTCGTTGCTATCGGGTGTAGTATTTTCATTGAAATAATGAGCTGGCGACCCCGTAAGAATAGGTACTATTTTAAAGCTTTTATCACCTAATATTCTTTGCAAAAACAGTAGGTGGAACTCCAATGAATGCTCTTTGTAGTGAGCTATATCATCTAAAACGATATCCGTATTTTTCTCTATTTCTACAATTAACTCATGGTCAATTTTTGCAGTTCCTAATGGAGTCTTGAAGTCCTTTTTGGAAAACATAAAGTCTGCTGTGCTTCTGTAATGACCAGTTCCAAGCATAATAACAGTATCTACATCTTCGACGTTGTTCAAAGCTAGAAAAGAGTTAGCATAGGTTTCCCAAGATTCTTCCAACCGCAGATCAATATGCGGAGCAAGTATGGCTTTTATTGGCTTTTCGGTTAACTGCTTTCCTTTATCTAGTATTATATCT
>JBFHKR010000190.1:0-4351 GCA_041595255.1 Chlorobiota bacterium | reverse complement strand
TTGGATTGGTCTTGGTACATATCAAATGCATGGGTACGAATTAGAAAAGGCACTCGAAACTGCTCTTGAAGCAGGTTATAGACATATAGATACTGCCGCATTGTACGGAAATGAGGAAGAAATTGGAAATGTACTTACGAATACTGGAATAAAGCGAGAAGATATATTCATTACTTCAAAAGTTTGGAACGATGACCAAGGATATGATAATACTTTGGCGGCTATAGATGTAAGTTTGGATAAGCTACAAACTGATTTTGTCGATTTGTATCTAGTTCATTGGCCTATTCCGGAGAAAAGAGAAGCTACTTGGGAAGCAATGATACAGATATATGATGACCGTAAAGCTCGCTCAATAGGTGTCAGTAACTATACTATTAAGCATATAGAAGAGCTAATGAAAAAATCTCCTATTACTCCTGTAGTCAACCAAATAGAGATAACTCCTTTCTTATTCCAAAAAGAATTAGCTGAGAAATGTGAATCTTATGATATAAAAATACAAGCTCATTCGCCTCTTGTGAGAGGAACTAGATTGAATAATCCTATCCTAAAAGAAATAGCTGAGCAGTATGGTAAATCAACTGCACAAGTACTTATTCGTTGGTCTTTGGAGAAAGGATTTATCGTATTACCTAAGTCAGCAAATCCAGAAAGAATTCAACAAAACATAGATGTATTTGATTTTGAGCTTTCAAGTGCCGATATAGCTAATATAGATGCATTGGATAATAATATGCGTATTTCTTGGGATCCTTCGGAGCTAGATTAATGTCAAAAGCAGGTAGAATAGATACTTCCAATAGAATCGTAACTGAAAGTTACTCTTCTCGTGGTGGTAGATATTTGCCAGTAACGAAAGCTCCAAATAAAAAAGCTTCTATAAAGCTAAGAAAAGGTGAAATTGTATTCGGTCAAGTCTTAGAGAAAGTGAGTAAAGAGCTTTTCAAAATCAAATTACCGAATGGTATATTCAAAGCTATAATTCACCCAAGTTTGAAACAAGGAGATAGACTTTATTTTCTAATAAAAGATATAGAACCTTCATTAGTTATTAGCGTACATTCAACAGATTTAATATTAGATAATGGTAAATTAAATACTGATGAAATAATAAGAGTATTAGACATTACTGATAGTGAAGTTTCAAGAAATATAATATTAGAGTACTCTCAAAGAGTAAATAGATTATTAAGACACGTTATTATAGATATAATAGAACGTGTCGATGATTTTAAGAAACAAAAGAAGAAATATAATCTTACACATACTATTGAGTTTATACTACTTGACCTTTATTTAACAGGCTACAATATAAAAGATAAAAATATACTTAACTTAGTCCTAAATTATATATCACCTTCATCAATTCGGTTAGAAGAGAACACGATAATACCGAATATTAAAAAAATAGAAGAATTGACGAAATACAATTCTTCTTTTTTAGACGCTCTATATGCTAGAAATATAGCGGCAAAACTTAATGAAGCTCAAACAGTCTATTATATCAATATTAATGGCAATAACTACAGAGTAGAATTATTTAAGAAACATAAAATCTTGCAAGCAATAATATCTGACGAAAAGAATATAGATATTAAAATAGTTATAAATCAAAGAGATAAAAGAGCAAAAATCTATTATAAAAAACTTGATATAAATATCAGAAAAATTGAAAAAATAGCAAATTATGACGTTAGTTATGAATTGTCAGATAAGATTTTTATTAATTCATATTCGGAAAGTATGGACGGTCAAAATCAGAAGATTACCTATGTTATTTAATACTACTCACCACACAAATCGATAACAAATTTCGTATATTGTGTATGAAAATTGTGCAATAATCAGAATAATATATGAAAATCAGGAAAGAAGACGCACTCAACTATCACTCCAAATCACCAGCTGGAAAAATAGAAGTCGTACCGACAAAACCATTTATAACTCAAAGAGATTTATCATTAGCTTACTCACCTGGAGTGGCTTATCCGTGTTTAGAAATTGAAAAAAATCCAGATGATGTCTACAAATATACTAACAAAGGTAACTTAGTAGCAGTAATTACTAACGGTACTGCTGTATTAGGGCTCGGTGATATAGGTGCTGCCGCTGGTAAACCAGTAATGGAAGGTAAGGGTGGTTTGTTCAAAGCCTTTGCTGATATAGATGTATTTGATATTGAACTAAACTCGACCAATACTGAAGATATAATAAAAGCTATTGAGATGATGGGACCTACTTTTGGTGGGATTAATCTAGAAGATTTCAAAGCTCCTGAGTCATTTATTATAGAAACTGAACTACAAAAAAGACTTGATATACCTGTATTTCATGATGACCAACATGGGACTGCAATAATTTCTGGTGCTGCTTTGCTCAATGCATTAGAAATCGCAGGTAAAAAAATAGAAGAAATAAAAGTAGTTTATAATGGTGCTGGGGCAGCTGCTATTGCATGCTCTAAATTTCACATGGCATTGGGTGTAAGACCTGAGAATGTACTAATGTGTGATAGATTAGGTGTTATTTATACTGGTCGTGAAGACGAGATGAATGAGTACAAAAAAGAATTCGAGATAGAAACTGATAAAAGAACATTAGCAGATGCTATGAAGGATGCAGATGTATTTATGGGGCTTTCAGTTGGAGGAGTAGTAACTAAGGCAATGGTTAAATCTATGGCCAAAAGCCCTATAATATTTGCTATGGCAAATCCTGATCCTGAGATTACATATAATGATGCGAAAGCTGCAAGGAAAGACGTTATTATGGCTACAGGTCGCTCGGACTATCCTAACCAAGTCAATAATGTATTAGGTTTTCCATTTATATTCCGTGGTGCTTTAGATGTTCATGCAAGTGCGATAAATTTGGAAATGAAGAAAGCTGCAGCTTATGCTCTTGCTGAGTTGGCAAGAGAAGAAGTACCAGAAAGTGTAAAGTCAGCTTATGGTGTAAAAGAAATGTCATTTGGACCTGATTACATTATCCCCAAACCCTTTGACCAGAGAGTGCTAACATCTGTTTCCCCAGCCGTAGCTAAAGCCGCTATGGATTCGGGTGTTGCTAGAATAAAAATTAAAGACTTCGATGAATATAAGAGAAACCTTAACATTAGAATGGGTCGAACTCAAAGCTTTATGTCACTTATGTATAAGAAAGCAAGGTCAAAACCTAAGAGAGTGGTTTTCCCAGAAGGAGATAATGCTAGAATTATAAGAGCCGCTCAGTTGTCGGTAGAGGAGGGGATAGCGAAACCAATATTACTAGGAGATGAGGCTAATATCAATAAAGTTGCAGAGCAATTTGGATATGAATTGGATGGGATTAAAATTATAAATCCTGTTACTTCTAATAAAACTAATAATTACATAGAAGAATACTATAAACTGAGACAAAGAAAAGGTATTAATAGACACGACGCTGAAAAGAGAATGATAAACCATAGAAACTATTATGGATCAATGATGGTTGCTATGGGCGATGCAGATTGTATGTTGAGTGGTCTAAATACGAACTATGCCTCTACTATTCGTCCTGCACTTGAAACAATAGGTCATGACCCTAGATTCAATAAAGTTGCGGGTTTGTATATTGTGTCTTCTAAACAGAAAACATATTTCCTTGCAGATACTACTGTAAATATTAACCCCAATGCTCAGGAAATTGCGGATATAGCCATACAAGCTGCTGAAATTGCACAGCACTTCGAAGTAACTCCTAAAATCGCATTACTCTCTTATGGCAATTTCGGTTCAGCTCAAGGTGATTCTCCTAAGAAAATGCGTGATGCTAGAAATATAATCAAAACCAAAAGACCTGATTTGATAGTCGATGGTGAGATGCAAGCTGATACTGCAGTTAGACCTGATATTATAGAATCAACGTTTCCATTCAGCGACATAAAGGGAGGAGCTAATGTACTAATCTTCCCGGATCTTAATTCTGGTAATATTACATATAAACTTTTATCAAAAATTGGTAAATTAAACCTTATCGGTCCTATCCTAATCGGTATGTCAAAACCAGTTCATATATTAGAACAAGGTAGTGATGTTAATGAAATACTAGATATGGTGGCTATTGCAGTTGTAGACTCACAAGAAGATAATTTGTCTAAGCAAATTAAATAAAATTAAAGAACTTAATACTATTAGTGTTGGTCGGTTAATTAAAAATTCTAATTATAAAATGAGCTCGATATTCTATCGGGCTCATTTCTTTTATAGTTGAAGATATACCATTATTATTGTAATAGTAAATATATTCATCAATATCTTTTTCATCTCTTTTCTTTTATTGGTTTATAATAATTTACAAATAACATTTGAATTAGTAAAGAGGCACA
>JBFHKR010000189.1:0-4400 GCA_041595255.1 Chlorobiota bacterium | reverse complement strand
TAACAATTATTTACTCACATGGGGTGGAACCGATGGTAAAAGAGCAATCCCAGCTATTGCACCCGAAGGTGAGATAGTAAACAATTTGAATATATTCACTCGAAGACAATTTTTTGAAGAAGAACTAATAAGTGCATATCATGGCGGTGCTGGAAAGCAATTCTTTGGTAGAACTTATTTCTCGGACTCATTTGATCAAGAATTAATAAATCTGGCAGATGAAGGAAATATAAATTACAGATTCTCTCTAGCACACGCAGGTGCCAAAGATTATAGTGGACAGTTTTCAGTCAAAGATAATGGTAAACTATTGGCTGATAATTTGAATTTGCAATCAACAAATTCCGAAGCGTATAGAAATCTATTTGAGTTTACTATTCCTGTAAGTGAAGTTACAAACAAGAAAAAGGTAAGTTTAAAATTAGATTATACTAACTCTGGTCATCCAAATGCTAACGGGATTTTCGATTATTTAGAAATTCATTACCCAAGTAAAACTATTGCTAATAATGGTGAAGCATATATTTTCACAGATCCATTATTATCTGGTTTAACAAAATACGACTTCACTGGGTTTACAGGTGAAGTCTATGCATTTGATATTTCTGATATTGGCAATCCAATACAGCTTGAGTCTAAGTCTCAAGGGAAATTTGACTTAATAACTGATTTAACTGCAAATCAACCAAAAAGATTCTTTTTGAGTTCCAATCTAAAAAAGCCAGTTAGCTTAGAAAAAGTAGATATAAAAGGTCTTCGTAACACAAAATTCAATAATGATGTAATACTAATAACACATTCGAAGTTGAAAGAATCAGCTAAGAAATTCAAAGAGTACAGAGAGTCTCAAGGTAATCTAACAGTTGGTATTTTCGAAGTAAATGATATTTACAACGAGTATAATGCTGGTACAATGGATATAACTGCAATTAGAGATTTTATTGCTCAAGCTATGATGAACTGGGATGTAAAACCATCTTATGTAGTTCTATGGGGAGACGGTCACTATGATTATAGAGAGATTCTAACAACCCAGTCGAATTTTGTACCACCTCACCTAAGTGAAGATGAATATAATGACTTTGATGCTGTTAAATCTATTTGCACAGATGATTTTTATGCTCGAGTAGTTGGAAACGACAAAGCATTAGATCTAGCAATTGGTAGATTAACTATCAATTCGGAGCAGGAAGGTAACAGAATAGTTGAAAAAATAAAGCATTATGAGAATAACTCTAGTAAAGATAACTGGAGAAATAAAATCACTATGGTTGCAGATGATGGATTTAGTGGTACTGAAAGTACTAAAGGCGATGGTAGTTTATTCGTAGATCAATCTGAGGATTTTTCTTCAAATAGAGTTCCAAGTTTTATGGAACAAAGAAAAATATATTCGGTTGAGTACGAATCTCAATATACTGCTGGTGGTATACGTAAACCTACAGCCAATGCAGCAATCCTAAAATCAGTAAATGAAGAAGGTGCGCTCCTATTAAATTGGTACGGTCATGGTAACCCGCAAGTTTGGTCTCACGAAGGTATATTAGATAGAGATGTATCTATCAGACAAATGGTAAATTATGATAAACTATTTTTCTTAACTGCTGCAACATGTGATTTTGCAAAATATGATAACTACGAATCACAGTCTGGGGCAGAGCTGATGCTCCTAAATGAATATGGTGGTGCGATAGGGGTATTCGGTTCTTCTAGGGTAGTTTATGCGTCACAAAACCACTATCTAAATAGAGCACTATATAGTAATTTATTTACTAGAAATGCAGACGGCAAATATCCTACTCTCGGTGAGGTTATTTATAATTTGAAACAAACTTTCAATAGTGATAATGATGAGAAGTATTTTCTACTGGCTGACCCAACTCTAAGACTTCTAATACCTCATTATGATGTAGTTTTTGAAAGTATTGATGGTACAAATATCAATGATACTAATTCAATCTCCGTAAAAGGCCTTCAAACTGTTAAAGTAAAAGGTTACGTTGCTATCCCATCTACCAACTTAGATGTAGCCAGTGATTTCAACGGACAAATAAAACTTAAAGTTATGGATGGTAATCAAGAGATAGAAATCACAGATAACAGAAACAGACTATATCAATTCCAAAAACAAGGTGGTACACTTTCAAATGCTAATTTTGCTGTCATAAACGGTAGATTTGAAGCAGAGTTTATACTCCCGAAAGATATTAGCTTTAGTGAAAATATGGGGAAAGTATTTAGTTTTGCTTACTCTACTGATGATAAATTTGCCACAGGAAGCTATAATAGATTAAAAATTGATGGATTATCAACGACTAGTATTTCTGATACCAAAGGACCAGATATCAAAATTATGCTGGATTCACGCAAGTTCAAAGCGGGTGACATAGTGAGAAGTGAACCACTTTTGATTGTTGACCTAAGCGATGAATCAGGTATAAACTCTACAGGAATAGGTGTAGGGCACAAAATCGAAGCGTGGATTGATAATAGTGAACAATCAATTGATCTGACAGCCGAATATGAAACTTCATTTGATGATTATAGAAAGGGTACTGCAACTAAAAATCTTTTAGGTTTAGAACCAGGTGCGCATTTCGTCAAATTAAGGGCTTGGGATATTTATAATAATTATTCTATTTCAGAAACATATTTTAATATTGGGCAAAATGGTGAAGTAGTTTTAAACGATGTACTCGCTTATCCTACACCTTTCGAAAATAATACAAATATTAGATTTAAACATAATCTGAACCCTCCGGTTGATGTAACTTTAGATATATATGACTCTAAAGGCACTAAGGTTAACACTATAGTGAAAAAAATACTTACTGCTTATGAAGGAGAAATAGATTGGGAAGGGGTTGATACCTATGGAAGCCCTGTAAGTATAGGGACTTACTACTTTAGATTAAAACTTGATAACTTAATTGCAAAACAAACGTTCTTAGAAGGGCGTACTATAAAGATTAAATAATAAACTTTAGACTTTAATTAATTTTTTTTTAAATTTGAAACTTAGAAATTCTTAATGGAGGATATTCCTTTGATAACTTCGAAAATGATGAAGACAATACTTTTAATAACAATTACATTACTAATTGGTAATTATAACACCAAAGCTCAATCTGGTGGCTCTGCAGTACAGAGTTCAGCAGTACCTTTTCTTATGATATCACCTGATGCTCGAGCGAGTGGAATGGGTGAAGTAGGAACGGCTATAGCAGATGATGTAAACGCTATCTATTGGAATCCTGGTGGATTAGCCTTCCTTGATTATTTCGATTACGGATATACATTCGACGATGAAGGAACTAGAACACCTTTTAGACAAGTTGCACTAGCTTTCTCGCCTTGGTTACCTCAGTTCAATGCTGATTTGTATTATAGCTACGGTACTATTGCACAACACTTTGATGAAATTGACGGTACTGTTGCATTCAACTTCATATTTATGAACCTAGGTGAATTCAAAAGAACATTGGAAAATTCACAAGAAGCTGGTACATTTACATCAAATGAATTCTCATTTGGCTTTTCTTATGGAACTATTATCGCTCCCGATCTTGGTTTCGGTTTCCAACTACGATATATACAATCAAACTTAACTCCTACTGGACAAGGTTCTGGTGCTCAATCGGGTACTGGTGTCAGTGGTGGATTCGATGTTGGGCTACTTTGGAAGCCATCTGACTTGCAAGTATTAGGTGCTGATTTCGAAGATAGATTAGCTTTGGGTATGAATTTGCAGAATGTTGGTCCTAAGATGACTTACATCAACGAAGCAGATCCACTACCGACTAATCTAAGATTAGGTATTGCTTATGATGTAGTAAAAGATGAGTTCAATAAACTAACTTTCGCTTTCGACTATACTAAACTACTAGTAAATAGAGACAGAAACGGTTCTGACCCTATTCCACTATCATTCGTATCTTCTTGGGAGAACAATGCTATGGAATTCGCTGGTGGAGTTGAATATTGGTACGAAGACGTAGTTGCATTGCGTGCTGGTTATTTTACTGAACCAGACAATGCTGGTGCTCGTAAATTCTGGAACTTCGGTGCTGGTGTTAGATATGATATATTCAGACTAGATTTCAGTTTTATAAACACTATAGAAGAAAATCACCCTCTAGCAAACACACTTAGATTCTCGTTACTTGCTGATTGGGAATAAAACCTAAGTCTTAAAATTAGAAAAAAAATTAAGAAAGCTGTTCATTTTATATGAACAGCTTTTTTTTATATTCCTGTCATCGCGAGGACTCTAAGGACGTGGCGATCTCAAATAATCCGAATCACAGTTTATTTGGATTATAGGATTTCACAGATTCTTATCTATTAGAATTTGAATTTACAGGATTAAAGGATTTGCAGAATGGGTTGGAGTAGAGCTT
>JBFHKR010000188.1:0-4454 GCA_041595255.1 Chlorobiota bacterium | reverse complement strand
TCCTGTTAGAATTGGGTAATTTAGAATTGAAAAAAAAGAGAAATTATGACAGAATTTTGGGAATCAAACTTTAGAGAAAAGCAGGAAATGTGGGGTTTTGAGCCGACTAGCTCGGTAGTATACACCGCCGAACTGATGAAAGATAATGGGCTTAATAAATTGCTAATCCCAGGATTTGGATATGGAAGGAACGCACAGTATTTCACAGAAAAAGGGTTCGATGTAACAGGAATAGAGATCTCAAAAACTGCTATCGAATTAGCTAGAAAACACTATGGTGATAATACAAAAGTATATCACGGCTCTGTATGTGACATGCCTTTTGATGAAGAGGTTTATGATACTATATTTTGCCATGCTTTGATACATCTACTTGATGAAAAGGATAGATTAAAGCTTATCAAAAATTGCTATAATCAACTCAGAGTGGGTGGTTATTTGGTTTTTGTTGTAATATCAACAAATGACAAATCTTATGGAATAGGCGAAAAACTAAGTCATAATCGATATCGTACGAAACACGGTGTTAATTTGTTTTTCTATGATGAAATAGCCGTTGAGAAAGAATTTGGGAATTATGGATTAGTAAGTATAAATGAAATACAAGAACCACCCAAGACTATTGAAAATAAACCCTCTCAATTATTTTGGCAAATTACTTGTAAAAAAGGATTAGAAATTTAATGCCCATTAATAACGAAAATACATTTTGTCCATCGAGCAGAGAAGAATGGCGTCAATGGTTACAAGAGAACCATATAAAAGAAGAATCCGTATGGCTAGTGCAATACAAAGTCAAATCAAAAAAGAAATCTATCACTTGGACAGAAGCAGTTGAGGAAGCGCTTTGCTTTGGTTGGATAGACAGCGTAAAGCGAACAATTGATGATGAGAGTTATAAGCAGTATTACAGTAAGCGAAAACCCAACAGCACTTGGTCCAAAATCAATAAAGATAAAGTAGCCATCCTAGTTGAACATGGGTTAATGTCAGATGCAGGATTACGTACAATAGAAGTCGCAAAGAAAAATGGCTCGTGGACTATACTCGATGAGGTAGAAGCACTTATTGTACCTACAGACTTAGAAGAAGCTTTGGAAGCACAACCGAATTCGAATGAATACTATTTATCACTTAGTAACTCTACGCAGAAAATGCTCTTGGCATGGGTAGCTCTCGCCAAACTGCCAGAGACCAGACAGAAACGAATAGACGAAATTGCCACTCAAGCAGCAAAGCAGATGCTACCTAAGCATATGGGGTACTGGTAGTTTTATACTTTTGGAGTGTTGTTGTAATTTGGTAGAATGATTTAATCACTTAAGTAGATAATCAAATAAAATTCAAAAATAATTAATCAGTTCGAGTACGAGGAAACAGGAATAAAATACCATGAAAAATACAATTCAAACTCTAATATTGCTCATACTCTCAAGCCAGATAGTAATTTCCCAAGCCTATACAAATAAGCAATCAAGGCATAGATTTGCACAGTTGAGTATGGGGGTAGATGTAGAAACTAATTTCGGTGGGATTGCTAAGTATCTAAACGAAAATGGTGAAATTAATACTCTAGATTTGCCTAGCACTTATACACCTAGATTTCTAATAGGTGGCACTCATTTCTGGGGCCATGCTGATTTTTATATAGCTATCCCTTTACTAAGAACACAATTTGAAGAAAACAATCAAGTAATTCAGTATCTCCGAGGAGTGGAAACTGTCTTCAAATACTATCCCTTGAGAATAGAAAGTGATAGAATTATTCCTTATTTAGGCTTTTCAATCGCGCCTTTTTACTATGAGCAATCTAATAATAACATAGATTACGGCAATGGTCCAGAGCTGAATCATACTAATTTTCCATTGTTGGGTGGTATTACCTATAATAGTGGAAATCATTTATTCGAATTTGGGGTAGCTTGGAATTATACTAACAAGCAAGACTATTACATTAATCAAACAACCAAAGAGAATATAATAACCCCTCCAGTTTATATGAATTTCTCTTATAGATACTTGCTTGAAACAACGCTAAGTGCAGAGCAAGACTGGGAGTCAGGACGAACTAAAGAAATCACAGAGAAATTAGCTACTCAAAATAAATTAGATGGTTTTTATCTAGGGGCAGGACTATCGTCGGCATTTTGGCTAGGTAAGAACAGCTACAATGAAAATGAAAAGCCTTATATAGAGAGCTATACAACATCTATAATGCCTGACTTTACTCTAGGTTACTATCTCCATAATACGGATTTGAATATTGCTTTGGGGTATAGAGATTATGCTACAAGTTCTAATACCTACGGTACATATCAATCATTGAATAGACAATCAGTTGTGTTGGAATTAACTAAGTTTTTATTTGATTATCATGGTTTCGTACCATTTGTCGGTCCTTCTGTAAGTTACGAAAACTTAAGCTTTGAAGAGAAAATATTAGGAAATACAACTTATGATATATCGGAAGATAAGATTGGATATGGATTGACTTTCGGGTGGGATATTCGCCCCAATCGAATCCAATCATGGTTACTCAGAACAAACCTGAGATGGTTCCCAAGTATGGAAGTTGATATCAACAATAATAGTACTGTCTCATTTAATAATCTCGAATTCAACTTTATACAACTGATAATCTATCCTGATAGGATGTTCTAATTGAAGAGCTTAGTTGATACTATTTCCTAGTCAGTTTATATCTAATGTGTGTAGTCAGATTTGACTCTATTATTTCTACTATTTGAATATCATATATATCATTATCAATACCTTCAAACAGTCGAATCCCCCTTCCTAGAAAGACAGGGGAAATGTGAATTAAAAATTCGTCTATTAGTCCTGCATTTAGAAATTGCTGTATAGTATTAGCACCACCTTGTATTCTTATATCCTTACCTTTTGCTGATTTCTTTGCTTTCTCCAATGCACTATGAATGCCGTCATTGATGAAATAGAAAGTTGTGGATCCTTTTTGAACCCAAGGTTCTCGTTTCTCATGAGTCAGTACATAAACATCTGCTTCGTATAAATCTTCAGCCCAAACGACTTCTCCTTCTTCGAACATTCTTTTTCCCATTATGTATGCACCAGTTCTTGCAAATACATCGTCAATCAATTTACTGTCTGTACCGTTTTCTTCACCGCCTTCCATTTTGATGTGTTTCCAGAATGCCTTTTGCTTGAACATCCAGTTGTGTATTTTGGGAGAAACCCCGCCCATTGGGTTGCTTGGACTTCTGTTTTCACCAGCGAAATAGCCGTCAAGTGATATTGCACTATCAAAGATAATCTTGCTCATAATTTCCTGATAATTTGTTGATTATATATTCGATTAATTTCAAATATAATGAATATGTTTTTGCCTTTTGGAGATAGATGTAAATTTGATAGTTTGGATTAATTAAAAATATAAAAGTCACTCTTCTATTTTTAAGGGTTGTAGATTACACCTCCCTAAATCCCTCCTCAAGGGGGGACTTGAAAATATAATATACAAGCCGAAGGTGGAATTGAAAAGTTATATACCAGCTGAAGGTGGACTTGGAAAGTTATATCCCCCCTTGAGGGGGGACTAAGGGGGGTGTTAAAGTAAAATTGAAACTCTAAAAATGAAAAGAAAAATAGTACCATATAATCCAAAACTGAAAGAATTAGCTAAAAAGCTTAGAAATGAAAGCACCAAATCTGAAGTAACATTATGGCTACAAATAAAAGGTAAAGCACTTAGTAAATATGCTTTTCTAAGACAAAAACCATTAGGTAATTATATAGTTGATTTCTATTGCTATGAATTAAATCTCGTAATCGAATTAGATGGTTTGACGCATGGATGGGAAAAAACAACCCAAAAAGATTTTGAAAAAGAGTTGTTTTTGAATGGGATTGGACTTAATGTTTTGAGATTCTCAGATGAGGCTGTGTTAAGTAATATGGAGTTTGTGATAGAGTATATATTGAAATATATAGAATGCTATGAGCTAAACAATTTTACATATTTTTGTCAAAATGATTTAATTAATAATCCTTTGAATAGATTAACTAGATTAAATGCTGAAAACAGAAATATTCCATTCTATTGGGATAATTCCCGATGAACACCCCCCTAAATCCCCCCTGAAGGGGGGACTTAAAAAATAGAACATCCCTCGTGAGGGGGGACGACTTGAAAAGTGGGGAACTTTAAAATTTTCAAATAGAAAGAACCTATACTCATTATAAGGGGACTTGAAAATATAATATACCAGACGAAGGTGGACTTGGAAAGTTATATCCCCCCTTGAGGGGGGACTAAGGGGGGTGTTAAAGTTCTAATAACCCACAAAAAACCCCACACTAACGTGCAGGGTTCTTAGTATAAATCTTATTTTAAGCTTAGATTATAGTACTGAGCTTAGGTCGCCGTTAGTGTTGCGAACACCTTCAGCACTTTCTGCTAGTTTCGCTTTCTCTGC
>JBFHKR010000187.1:0-4489 GCA_041595255.1 Chlorobiota bacterium | reverse complement strand
CTCACCTGATGTCTTTCTACTATGAAAACGTAAACCTAAACCCACTGAATTGTAGAATTGTGATTCTGTTATTTTGATAGACTGATCCCATACAGTACCAATATCATAAAATCCCGCTATTTCAAAATCAAATAACCAAAGGTCTAAACCTGTAAAATATCTTATTTCTGCATTAGCTAATAGACGATTATCCCCGGCAAATCTATTGGCATCATAACCGCGTAAACCAAAATCATTGTCTAATATGAGCTGTCTTAATGCACCCCAACGCCAAGCTGTTTGTTGCCTGAATGAAGCGGCAAGTGTAATATTTTCATCCAATCTATGAAATCCTAATCCTAGAAATTCCTGATAAGTATATGAGGCAACCGCCCCTTTGAAAGCACTACCAGCAGTTAATTGACCAAATAAATAGTTCTTTCCATCATAATAGCTCTGCTCTCCTTGACCACCTAAGTAAAGTAAATTATCTCCACTTGATTCGATTGGAAATATCTTACCTAAAACAACTCTACCATACCCTCCTACTACTAAGTCTTCAGTACGAAACAAGTTAACTCGCTCCACAGGTATAAATTTTTGTGATAGAGAACTAAATTGGATGAGTATTTTACCACTATTATCGAATGCTCTTCGGGATTGAGGGATTCCTCTATCTGTTTGATTATATTCGACTAAGCCGGTAAAGAACAATCGGTTATCTTTGTTTATCGCTCTAGAAAAATATGCTTGCCCTATTCTTTCTTGGAAAGGAAGTAGTATAGCTGTGTCAAGATTATTAAGATAAAGAAAATCTGAGCCAAAAGAGTTCTGCAACAACATACCGTATGAAAGTAAATCTTGTGTATTACGATACGGATCTATGAAGTTAATATTCTGATCGGTTCTAAATCTATTAGCACGAAGAGAAGCTAGTAAACTAAAGTCTGAACGAAAAACTCTAGGCATTTCTAATGCAGCAAATCCTTGCCACTTTATATCATTCTCATTTCTATATAGACCTTCGAATTCTAGTTTATTACCAGTGCCTAGCAAATTTTTCTCAGATATTCTACCTCCGTACTCAGAGATACCACCACCAGTACCATATAGTAGCGAGGGTGTAAGAGACCATCTGTCTTTTGTAACAACATATACATCGTAATAATCAAAACCAGTTGAGTCTAGCTCGATTCTGACTTCTGTAAATAGACCTGTCTGTCTTAAGTTTCTCTCAGTTTCTAATATAGTTTGTTCAGTTAACTCATCATCTTTTCTGAATAATAGTTCATCTTGAATAACGTAAGGTTTAGTGATTGTATGCAAGGCATTCATCACATCTTTCACATAGAGTGCATTGGACTCAGTAGAGTCAAAAACGTTACCGTTTTCGATATAAATGTTTCCAAATCTGGGTTGTGCTATAACGCTAAACCCAAATGCAACAAACAAAGTCACAATTGTTATTATATATATTTTTGTATTGGTAGTTACCATTTAAAATTATTTGATGCGTCTTCTGCGATTCTAATTGCTTCTTCCGTAGTGTTAGCTATTGCTGTTATGTGTCCCATTTTTCTTCCTACTCTTGATTCTGTTTTATCATATAGATGAAGTTTAGCCTTCATAGTAAGCATCTTATCCGGATTACGAGGTACACCACTTCCATCACGTTCACCCAATAGGTTAATCATACAAGCAGCCCCCATTACCAAATCAGTATTGCCGAGAGGTAAACCAGTTATTGCTCTAATTGCATTTTCGTATTGCGAAGTATAGCAACCTTCTATAGTATAATGTCCGGAATTATGAGGACGAGGGGCAATTTCATTTACTAGTACTCCCCCATCAGTTGTTAGGAATAATTCTATTCCGAAAACACCAACTCCATTTATAGCTTGAACGCATTTTACAGCAGATTGTTTAGCTTTTTCGGTAATATTTTCATCTATCTGTGCCGGAGCTATAACTTTGTGGCAGATATGATTACGCTGTATAGTCTCTACACAAGGATAGACAACGACTTCCCCATTCTTACTACGTGCTACCATTACCGCTAATTCTTTAGTAAATCTAACGAAAGATTCTGCTAAAAGACCTGACTTGTTGTTCTTAGTTAAGTTATTGTATGCCTTTTCTATTTCATCTTCGCTATCTATAGTCTCATTACCATATCCATCATAACCATATTTTCTGGACTTTAAGACAAAAGGATAACCAAATCTTGCACCAAATTCTTTACAATCTTCTATATTATCCATCTTTTCATAATTAGGCAAATCTAATCCCGCATCACGAAAAGTATTCTTCTGGATATATTTATCTTGTATTAGGTTTAGTGTTTTAGAAGAAGGGTAAACTGGTTTTAGTTGCTCTATATACTCTAGTATTTCAGGGTCAATGAATTCATTTTCCAATGTGATAACATCAACATTTTTGATAAATTCATCAAGTCTTTCTCTATCATTACCATTACCAGAAAAATCTAGCTTGGTCATAAAAGTAGCAGGACTACCAGTTTTATCTTCGATAGTAGCAAACCGAAGACCTAATCTATATGCGTCATTAGCCAACATTTTAGCTAGTTGCCCAGCACCTAAAACTCCAACTATCAGCGAGCCATTGTCTATTCTTGATTGTAACATTTGATAACTTATTTTGTTTCTTAACTATAACTTGTTGCCAAAATTAAGATATTTTACTAACTTAGATAAATTTTATAGTTATTTATATTCATTTAATAAACTTATGGTGAATCGTCTTCAGTCAATTCAGAACAATCTCAGATGAAATACTTAACGGTAGAGTATTAGTACTTAACCAAAGTTACGAACCTCTTACTATTTGCACTCCCAAAAGAGCAATTACACTTTTGTTTCTTTTCAAAGCAGAAATGATAGAGAAGGCTCATAATAAATTCATTCATTCTGTCAACAAGACTTTTGAACTACCAAGCGTTATAAAATTATGCCAGTACCAACATATTCCTTACCGAGAAGTTGAACTAAGTAAGAAGAATGTTTTCCGTAGAGACGCTGGAAAGTGTCAATATTGCGGTACAAACAAAGGAATTTTAACCATAGACCATGTCATGCCTAAATCAAGAGGTGGAGAATCGAGTTGGGAAAATTTGACTACAGCTTGTTTTGATTGCAACAACAAAAAGGGAAATAAAACACCAAATGAAGCAAAGATGCCACTCATCTCAAAACCACACAAACCGAACTATGTGTTATATTTGAATCAAAAAATTGGGAAAGTGGAAAATGAATGGGAACCTTTTTTATTTACTTAAATATGCTAATACAATCTATAACAACTATTCACTAAGCAAAGATAACACCCGATCCTACTAGTTCATCACCATCATACCACACTGCAAATTGACCCGCAGCTATTCCCTTTTGAAGGTTTTCGAAAACTATATACATCCCATTCTCTTTTCTAATAAGTTTGGCTTTTTGATTTGGTTGACGGTAACGTATTTTTACATCATACTCGCGGATTTCATCTATAGCCATCTCTTGTGATGGTCTTACCCAATGGACTTCATCAGACTTTATATGAATACCAGGGCGATTGAGAGCATAGTGATCTTCGCCTTGACCTGTATATATTATATTATTTTTAGTATCTGTAGCTATTACAAAAAGTGGTAGCTCTGTACCACCTATAGCAAGCCCTCTTCTTTGTCCTACAGTGAAGAAATGTGCTCCTTCATGTTCTCCCAATTTTTTTCCCCTTGCAGCTGATAAATGTACTGGATAGCATATCTCATCGAGCATACATTGGTCAAGTAAATTATTACCGATGCCCCAGTCGTAAGTGATGTTCGGCATTTCTATAACGTCACCTCTTTTGGGCTCTAACTGTTGTTTGAGAAATGTAGGCAAATCTATCTTACCGATGAAACATAGTCCTTGTGAATCTTTTTTATCATAATTTGGCAGATTTAACGATTTAGCAATATCTCGTACTTCAGGTTTTGAAATTCCACCAATCGGAAAATGAGCATACTTGAGCATTTGCTGGTCTAATTGACATAGGAAATAGCTCTGATCTTTGTTTTCATCTTTACCTTTTAGGAGTCTGTATTCGTCTCCCATCTTATCTTTTTGACAATAGTGACCAGTAGCGACCAAATCGACATTATATTCTAATGCAGCCTTTAAAAAGACATCCCATTTTATTTCGCGATTACATAGTACATCGGGGTTTGGAGTTCTCCCTGCTTCATATTCTCGAAACATATAATCCGCTACACGTAATTTATACTCTTTGCTTAGATTTATATGATGAATTGGTATTCCTAGATGCCTTGCTACTAGTTGGGCTATTTCAAAGTCCTCTTCCCACTCACAATCGCCTCTAAGTGTACCAACTGGATCGTCCCAATTTTGCATAAAAAGAGCGATTACCTCATGTCCTTCTTTTACGAGGAGATGGGCAGCTACGGCTGAGTCAACTCCGCCCGATAAACCTACTGCTATTTTTGCCATTTTTGGAAGAT
>JBFHKR010000186.1:0-4544 GCA_041595255.1 Chlorobiota bacterium | reverse complement strand
GTCTTTGAGTACGGGTAATCCTTTGTAAGAGAAGTTTTCTTCTGCTACGAATAGCTGTGGTTTGTCTTCCACTATGCCACTGGATTTACGTATAGCGTTTCTAATTTCCATATTATAATATTCGGTTTTGTATTTATTGATTCAATGCAAATATAATGATATTATAGTATGGAAACAGAGGGTGGGGGTTTTGTGCAAGTTTTTTCTTTTATTTCTACCATTTTTTTTTAAATTTGATTGAATGATGTAAAAGCAAGTAATAGTTTTGTAACAAGGGAGGAATTTTTCTAATGGAATATTTTTTATTTTCAGTTTTAATTATATCGGTGATTGGATATAGTATTTATTTAATAACAAAAAAAAAAGAAAATACTGATGCTAAAGTATCTGATGCTAATAACTCCATCAAATTTGAGGCCATTAAGAACAGTTCTAACGAACATGAAAATAAATCTGATTTTAAGGAATCATTTAGTTTTAAAGGAAAAGGAACAAAAAACCCTACACTAATAAATGTTTATAATGAGTTACAAAAACGATTAGATATTTGGAGGGAAAGATATTCTGAATTTGAATACCCAAATAGGATTGTTATAAATATGATCTATCAATCACTTCAATTAGAAGTGATTTGGAATAATTTAAATGACTTTACTAGTAAACCATTTTACCAAGATTATAATCAAGCGACTTCATTTGTAGAAAATGAAAAAAATAAATATAACTCAATTGTACAAAAGGAAGTTGAGAGAAAATATGAACAAGGAGGATTAATAGGTAATTTAAACATAGATGTTTATAAAGAGCTAGTCGCTAAAGCACAAAAAGGTGATATTGTTGCTTTAGAAAAAATCACCGAAGGATTCTTATGGTATTCAGGTGCATTCGAATTAGGAGTTGTTTATTGCTCCTTATTGAAGAATGGTACGACGCAACAGTTTGCATTGAATGAAATTTGTGAAATCCAGACTGGAATAAATATGAATAATCTTTCTGAAGTTCAGGCTCTGTTTGGTAATAATATTTCTTTGCTTTTTAAAGTTCATTCAGATATAACTCCAGAAGTCCAAGATCATAATTTAATTAGGTTTAAAAAAGGTAATATTAAACATGTCGAATATCGATTTGAGGGTATTTGGTTGAAGTCTTATAAAGTAAAAGAAATAGATGGTAATATTTATCATGAGTTTGAACATGCCCCAGAATTTGCGTCATTAGTTTCTACAAAGAAACCTATAGGCATAGATAAAGAAACTATTGATTATCATTATGAGAAAAGTGTTAGAAATAGTTTTCAAGTTGATGATTATCAATATCCTTATTTCCCTGATGAGAAAATAAATAGATTACATAAATACAGAATAATCCAAATAACACATTTAGTCAATTTATTTATGAATATGTTTCAAGTTGTGAGAGAATTATTAATACAGGAAAATGAAAACTCTACAGAGAAAGCGCTAATTCTAGTTTTAGATCAATTATACAATAAAGATTCAGATTTTGATAGAGTCGAATTTTATAACAAAACGAAATTTTATTTATACCCAATAGATGATAATTTTATCGGATTATTAATTCAAAGTTCGATTGAAAAGTTCAACTTATTGAAAAAAACTAATAATGGAGTCTTTAAACCTACTGGTAATAGAGATGAAGAAGAGAAAATATTAGCATTCATTGATACAGTTTTAATAAGAGAATTTTTATTAGGTAAGTTTATGAATAAAATAGAACTTAAATGTTACTTCGATCTTGTTCCCGATTTAGTCGAAGAATTGTATAAAGAATTAATCATACACCCTAAAGATGATAAAGATAATTCTAAAAATCGTGATTTATTATTGTAATAAAATATTCTACGTTCAATGGTTTCTATTATAAGTTGATAATATTTTTGTTATATTTGAGATTAAGGATGTTTAACAATATATATTTTTTAGATTCTTGAGGCTTTAATATTAATAAGAAAAACAGTTCATTAAGAGATCTAGAGTTTCTAGCTGAAAAAGCCAAAGAATTATTAGACCGACAAATTGATGCTTACAGGGCCCATCATAATAAAGCCAGCACAATAATCGGTATTATAACTTTATTTATACCCGTATACCTTTTTATACTTGATAAATCAACTTTTTTAATACAGTTACTATCTATTATCCCACTATTCTTTTTCGGGATTTCTATTTATTACATGATTAGAGTATTACAGTCAAGGCCTTTATATCATGGGTTTAATCAAATTATTTTTGATAGATTAATAAATTCCAGTCTTGAAGAAATCTTACTTTACGAGATTGGTGCTAAAAGAGACTCTTTTGTAGATAATGAGGAAATTACTAAATCAGTAAATAAGAAATTCAATTATGGCTTAATTCATACCGTTATTGGAATAACTATTTCAATTATTTTGCTTTTAACTAACATATTTTTAATTAATCAAGAAAGAAATAACATGAGTGAAAAGAAAGATTCTAAAATTACTAAAACTGCTTCTGTTGAGACTAAAAGAGTAATTCCTACAGTTCCAAAAGAAGAAAGAGTGCAACTCAATGAAGGTGTCAAATCAGATAAAGATTCTAAAAATAAAAAATAGACAAAAAAAAGCACTATTTTCATAGTGCTTTTTTTTAGTAGTTTAGTTTTTATTTATCTCAGTTTAAATCGTAAGGGTATAGTAATTGTCTTCGCAACAGTCTCTCCATCTATTCCAATTGCGGCGTAATATTCTGCTTCATATATTGCTGTTAATGCACTACCGTTCAAATAGTCATTATCTGAGCTATCCACACTTACCCTAAGTGCTCTTCCTAGAGAATCCACTAATAACTTTACCCTAACTCTTCCTTCAATATCATTCTCTTTCACGAATTCGGGGTAAATAACTGAGCTTTGTATTGCTTCAATGTCTAACATTACATTTCTCTGCACTTCTACAGAATCCAATTCAATATTATTGGCCTCTGCATAAGCGATAAACTCTTCATAATCGGGATGTTTTATTTCATAGATTATTTCTGGTGGCTCAGCAACAGATGAACAAGCCCAAAAAAGTACTACTGAAAGCAATAATATTTTTGATATTACTCCCATTCAATAGTTCCGGGGGGTTTACTTGTAATGTCATATACCACGCGGTTGATGCCTTTTATCTCGTTGATTATTCGGCTCGAGATTTTTTCTAATACATCATAAGGCATAGGGTACCACTCAGCTGTCATACCGTCAGTGCTAGTTACGGCGCGGATAGCACAAGTAAACTCGTAAGTTCGCTCGTCGCCCATAACTCCTACGCTTTTCACTGGTAGCAATACGGCAAACGCTTGCCATATCTCGTCATATAGACCAGCTTTAGTTATTTCTTCTAAGTAGATAGCGTCTGCTCTTTGCAAGATTTCGATTTTGTCTTCCGATATTTCGCCTAGTATTCTGATGCCTAGCCCTGGACCAGGGAATGGATGTCTTTTGACAAACCACTCTGGTATGCCTAACATACGACCCACTTCACGAACTTCATCTTTGAATAACTCGCGGAATGGCTCTAGTAATTTCAGATTCATTTTCTCTGGTAAACCACCAACATTGTGGTGACTCTTGATCGTAGCCGATGGCCCTTTGACTGAGACTGACTCTATTACGTCTGGGTACAAGGTTCCTTGGGCTAACCATTTTGCTGAGTCAACACCTTGAGTTGCTCCATCGAATAGGTCTATGAATGCCTTACCGATTACTTTTCTCTTTTGCTCTGGGTCAGATACGCCTGCTAAACCGCCATAGAAAGTATCGTGACCGTTTATAACTTCTATCGAAATATCGAAATGTTTTTTGAATAGGTCGTAAATCTCACGACTTTCGTTCATTCGCATCAGACCAGAGTCTATGTGAATACAATGTAACTGGTCGCCTATTGCCTTATGGATAAGCACTGCAGCTACAGTGGAGTCAACTCCCCCACTTAGTCCACAGATTACTTTTTCATCGCCAACTTTGTCACGAATATCTTGGATTGCTTGATCTATGAATGACTCTGCATTCCACGTATCTACGCAACCACAGATAGATCGAACGAAGTTCTCTAGGACTTTTTTGCCCTCTAATGAGTGGTGCACTTCTGGGTGGAATTGTACGCCATAAATTCTCTTTTCTATATTAGCAATCGCACATATAGGAGCATTTTCTGTATTGGCAATAGTCTCAAATCCGTCAGGCATTTTGCTAAGCGAATCGCCGTGGCTCATCCACATCTGTGCATTATTCGAAATACCTTTTAGTAATGGATTGTCTTCCACTACATTTACTATTGCTTTGCCGTACTCACGCTTAGCGGCAGCATCTACTTGACCATTTTGCGTAAAGGCAATTAGTTGCAGACCATAGCATATACCTAGTACTGGTATTCCTAGCTCGAATACGTTGAATCTAGGGTGAGGCGCTCCCTCGGAGTACACGCTAGATGGCCCTCCCGAAAGGATAATACCTTTGGGATTCAATTCTTTTAATTTTTCTAATTCTATATTGAACGGGTGTATTTCGGCAAAAACTCC
>JBFHKR010000185.1:0-4629 GCA_041595255.1 Chlorobiota bacterium | reverse complement strand
TGATGATGACTCTTGTATATTAATGAATTGTCCTCATTGGTTTTGCTTAGAATGGCTTGAAAAAGTAGAAGAAGAAAAAACCTTTCCTTACAATCTTAAAAAAGGCGATAAAATAGAAGTATCACAAGATAGAGATTTTAATTATCCGAAAAAAGAAAAATTTATAACATATGCAGAGGGACTTGAAACTCCTTTTATAACAGTTGACAACTATGGATACGTTAGTGGATATATTTATGCAAGAAAGCCTATTCAAAAGTACAAAGCTTATACAGAACCTAAACTTGAATGGATACAAAATCCTAATAAGAAAATAAAAAATATTCAAACAGGCAAAGAGTTTTTAATTTGTGGGATAACAAAAACAGACGGTTATGTTTTAGAAATTTATACTAGTGTTGGTAAAGGTTATATTTCAATGCATTCTCTAGTAAGTAATTTTGTTTGGGTAGAAGATAATACGCCCTGCGGAAAATTAATAAAATAAGCTAATTAAGAGCAATCTAGAAATAGGTTGCTTTTAGTACGTTCTAAGACTATAATTAAACTAAGGAGTATAATATGAGTAATGCAGGCAGACCAACAAAGTACAATAACATAGATTTAGAAAAGGTTACAAAGCTTTGTAGGTTGGGCGTAACAGATAAAGAACTCTCTGACTTTTTAGATATTTCCGAAGCAACTCTTAATAATTGGAAAAAAGAATATCCAGAATTTTTAGAGTCCATTAAAAAAGGAAAGGTTATTTCAGACGGTGAAGTAGTTAATTCTCTCTACAAAAGAGCAACAGGTTATACTGCTATTGAAGAAAAACCAATGTTGATTAATGGCGAATTAGAAATGGTTCAGACAAAGAAACAATATCCGCCCGATTCAACCGCTTGTTTCTTTTGGTTAAAGAATAGACGTAAAGAGAATTGGAGAGATAAGCAAGACATATCCGTTGACGGTGGAGTAAATATCGTATATGCAAAAGACGAAGATAAAGAACTTTAGCAAGACTAATAAACAAGTAGAAGCCACTCGACTAATGGCAAGCCATAGGGAAACATTACTAGAGGGGGGCTCACGTTCTGGGAAAACTTTCATTATAGTTCGCAACATAATCTTTAGAGCTTTGAAATATGATAATACTAGACATTTATGTGTAAGAGCTAAAATGAATCATGCAAAGCGATCAATTTATAAGACTACAATTCCCGAAGTATTAAAAATCTGTTTTCCAAACGTTCAGTACAAACAGAACGACACAGATTTGTATATCACTTTTCCGAATGGGAGTGAGTTGTGGGTAGGTGGTACAGATGACAAGGAAAGAGTTGAAAAGATTCTCGGTACTGAATACGCTACAATTCATATCAATGAAGCTTCACAAATAGACTACTCAACCTACGAAGTATTAAAGACCAGGTTAAACCCTCCTAAAGGCGTTCCTGCAAGAATATTCATTGATTACAACCCACCTAGTAAAAAGCATTGGGGTTATCAAGTTTTCAGACTACACAAAAACCCTGAGAGTCAAGAAGATTTGAAACACGCCGAGCAATACGCTTTCCTCTCTATGAACCCTATAGACAACAAAGAAAACCTATCAGAGGGATATATTGAAACACTAGAGGGAATGAGTGAGAAAAGACGTAGAAGATTCCTTTACGGCGAATATTCAGACGATACAGAGGGCGCACTATGGAAAAGAGAATGGATAATCAGAACTAGAGTTGATAAGGCACCAGACTTACACAAAATCGTTGTAGCGGTTGACCCTGCGGTTAGTAATACAGAAACCTCAGATGATACAGGTATTATAGTTTGTGGTGTTGGTTTAAACGGTGAGTATTACGTGCTAGATGATGAAACCTATAGCGGTGACGTTACAGGTTGGGGGCAGACTGTTGCTAAATGTTATGATAAATGGCAAGCAGACAGAGCCGTGGCAGAAAGCAATCAAGGTGGTGACCTTGTTAAAATGAACATTCGTAACTATAATAGAAACATGCCAATAACTATGGTAAGAGCTACTCGAGGTAAAGCAATAAGAGCTGAACCGATTGCAGACCTATACAGACGCGGGCTAGTTCATCATGTAGGCTTATTTCAAGACCTAGAGGACGAATTATGCACATGGACACCACTAGAACCAGTATCACCGAACAGATTAGACGCTGTTGTATGGGGACTTACTTATTTGAGTAGGGGCGGTGTCAAAATAGCTAAAACATCAAACGTTAATTTAGGAGCATTAGGATTATGAGAACAGAATTACAACCAAACGAAAAGGGTAAGCTAAGATTACCAAAACTAAAAGGAATTGAAGAGAACTGCAATTCAGATTTTACAACTTTCTACAAATACTACAAGAATAATCCTACGGATTTATTACAGGTATGGGAGCAAAGAAAGGCACTAGGAGTCAATCCTAATAACTTCGCACCTAGTGGATATCCTAAGTATATCGTGGACATTATGGCGGGTTATATGGGTTCTCCGAATAAGATTGATTATAGTTCTGATGATGATGATTATATGAAACTAATTAATGATATCAATAAACAGAATCATGAAAACACTTTGAGTTCAAAAGAAATCAAGAAAGCAGGAATCTACGGAGTATCATGCGAGTTACACTTCATTCAAAAGAAAGGTAAAGACTTCATTATTCCTAGATTTATCGACATTAACCCCAGCAATGTAATACCTGTATACGATACATCAGTAGCTAAAGAGCTTATATCAGTAGTATGGGTTAATAAAGATACTCTAAGAGTTTATTATGAAGATGAAACAGAAATCTATACAAAGAAAGATAATGACGAGTGGGTTCTTCAAGATACTGAGCTAAACCCCTACAACGAGATTCCGTGGGTAATCGCTCAAAACAATGACGAATCAGAGCCTACATGGTATTGCGTTAAAACTTATGTAGATATTATCAATGCTTTACAAACAAACACTCTCAACGCCCTTGATAGACACGCTAGAGGTACTTTGATTACTTCATTGGAACAAACACCCGAGCTAGTCAATTCACTTCAACATATGAACGCTATTTTCAACATGTCAAAAGGTGATGACCAAGAGGGCAAAGATTTCTTTGAATTTGCCGAACAAAATCTTGACCCAGATTTGAGAGAAAAAATGCTTGAATATTTCGTTAACGAACTTCATAAGATTAGTGGAATTTTTGACTTTACTAAATTAGATCTCGGACAAGACCCTAGTGGTACGGCTCTAAAATACCGTATCTATCCTATGGAATTAAAAGCAAGTGAAATTGTTTCATACAGACAAGAAGCACTAGAAAAGAGATATGAACTAATCAATCAGATAATTGACTCAATGGGAGCACTAGGCAACAAGAAAACTAAATCAAGCGAATTAAAAATAAACATCCAAAGAAATATCCCAGATAACATCAAAGCTATTTTAGAAGAAAATAACTTAATGGCTTCCTATGTTGATACTCAAACACTCAGAGAGAGAGTCCCAGAGATTGACGCTAACAAGGTTCAAGAGAGAATGACTACCGAAGAAAAAGAAAAGGCTAACTTAGATAAGGTTGAATAAATGAGTTTATACATAATATGCATGACGATTATAGCATTAGCAATAATCAATAACGATTGGTAAGGGTAAAAAATGAACTACAAACAAGGCAAGCTAGCTATAGAGAATGAAATTGATAAACATATAGAAAGCTTAGAAAAAGAAATACTAAAAGAGTTTAGGTCTAAACAGGACGAAACCCTTTCAGTAATTCAAAAATACTATGCTAATTTTCTAGTAGACCAAGACCCAGCCGATTATTACAGTACGTTAAGTCTGTATAATCGCATGAAGTCTATGGAAAAAGAAATTAAGTCAGTTTATATCAAACTAAACTCTGATACTTATAAAACAGTAAAAAAGGGACAAGGAGTAATATTTGATGAATCTTATTACAGAAATAAATATCTTACTAGCTACTTTACTAGTGCTAAATATCAAGCACCCAACAATCTAATTAAAGAAATCTCGATAACTGGTGATGTTAACCTCGTCAAAAAGATTAAAGACGAACAAACTCGAAAGGAAGCACAAGGATATATCTCAAAGAGTGGTAAAACTCTATCAAGCACAATAAGGGATAACAACGAAGCTTCATTGACTAAAATCTATAGAAGTTTGAAACAAGGATTGATAAATGGCACTTCGTATGCAAAGCAAGCTAAGGCTATCAAGTCAGAGTTCGGAAGCAATGCTTATAATGCTTTGAGAGTTGCTAGAACTGAGGGAAACCGTAACGCTAGTGCAGGAGCTTATGAAAACACGCAAGACCTAAAGAAACAAGGAATAAACACCGTTAGACAATGGGTATCAACCCTAGACGATAGAACCAGAGAAACACATCAACATTTAGACGGACAAAAAGAAGATGAAAAAGGCTTATTTTGGATTGGCTCAGATAGTGCGAAGTATCCAGGAGATTTTGCAAGTGCTAGTGAAGATATTCAATGCCGATGTGCTGTTATCGATATTATAGACGGTAAAAGTCCAACAGTAAGACGTGGTATTAATCCAGTTACTGGAAAGAGTGATATAATAAGCTTTAAGAATTATGATGAATGGTTGCGAAATGGTAAGAAATAGAGT
>JBFHKR010000184.1:0-4691 GCA_041595255.1 Chlorobiota bacterium | reverse complement strand
TCATATTTCTTTTCGAATAAAGAATCAGTATAAAATTTAATTTCTTCTAAAGATATTCTTTTTTGATTGTTCTTTTTCAATTGGAATGATTTCTCTAATTCTCCACTGCTGTTCGTTACCATATATTGTATCCTTTCGGATTCAGATGGTCTGCTTAGATCATTCTCCTTTTCATAAGCGATTACCTTGTGACAAACTATATCAACGAAATCATATAATTTTTCTCTATTTGAATAGTAGATTATATTATTTGAAAGACCATATAAGATAGAGTCGTCCAAACGTATCGGATTAAATTTATTTCGTTCATTTCGTTTACAGATAATTTCCCATTCAAATTTTGTCCATTCTTTCTTCTTGTAGAATTTAGATATTACTACAATTACTTGATTTGCATTAGTGAAAACTTCTTCAAATACTTCTTCAGCATCAGCTCCCATTAATTCAACTTCTTTTTTGTTAGAATAGAAAACCTTGAAATTTTCAAATTTCTCTTTTATTATCAGGTATATCTGTTCCGCTATATCTTTGTTTTCTCCTGCAAATGATATTGCTATATCATAATATTTATCCATTAATTATCTCTCTATTAATAATTCCTTCCAACTCATCTACTGTTATGTTTTCTAAATAACGTTGTGTATTTATTACCTGTTCTTTGAGATGGCTTCTAAAGACAGCACTGCCACTTCTAGCTGGTATTTCAGTACCATTAAATTCACCATTTATTACAATCATCTTCTTCTTTTTGCTTTTCTTTAGCCAGTTACTAATAATTAGATTAATGGGATCATCTTGGAAGCTATAACCGATAACAATTAAAGCATCGCTATCATTTAGCTTACTAATACCAATATTAAATAAATCTATAAATGTACGCCTAAAATATTTTTCTGCTTTGTTGTAACTTCCGATGATAAACTCTCTAGCATAGAATCTGTAACCATCTTTTCGTTTAAAGTCAGCTTTAAGTGCTTTGACATCTTCTGTATTAAATTTTACAGTTGTTGTATTTATAAATCCACCTATAGTATCTTTCCCTACAACCCCATAATCTATTGAACCATGCAGTTTGAAAACATTTACTTTAGCATTATCAAATGAATCAGCACTAAATCTATATATTGGATTTTCAGATATGTTCCATTTATATGATTCGAAACCATCTGTATATTCTATATTATTATGTGTAAGGATATCTTCTACGACCTTGTCATAGTTAAGTGAAAGTATTGTTGCTCTGTTTATCTTCTTTATATACTCTGTCAATAAAGGATTAGGTATTTTTTTTATATCTATATTTTCTTGGATTCTATCGAATACAAGTAGTGTAAGTAAATCAATACAATGAAGTATTAGATTATGATATTTTTCATTAATTGGTACGTCACTTTTTATGAAATCACCCAATTCTGTTATTTTATTCTTTCTCGAATGGTTAGTGTAGTCAAGGTTACTACTTGAGTCAAATATTTGAATATCTTTTCCCATTTGACCTAAAACCAATTCGTAAGAAGGTAAGAAATTATATACATTTAAATATTCAGATACAAGAAATGACCTGTAACCATTATAAAAATCTATTAAATCAAACACATTATATCTTAATTTACCTTCTGACATAATATCGTAATTATAATCCTCTACCATGGACACAAAATCTTTTAATTCGAATCTTAATGGGTCAAAATGTTTTGAAGGTTTTTCTGATACTATATCATGTAAATCAGATACCAATGGTCCACCAAATGGTTTAGAGAAACCTGCTCCTAATAAAAATGTTACCTCACCTATCATAAACCTCCTTACTAATACTAGTATCAGGGTCAATTATAAGCACTTCGTCAAAAGTCAAATCATATAGCTTATAGACCATCATTTCTATTTTGTTGTCTGTGGCATATATCTTGGATTTTAGTTCCTGTGCTTCGGCTTTCTTTTCGTTGAAATAGCTCATCCACTCGGCTTCTTCGGATAGGGATAATACTACTTTCTTTTTCTTTAGTTCTGCTATGAACTGTTTGAAATCTAGCTCATACCACTTCTGTAGCTTCGTGCTTAGCTTGTCAATCTCGTACTTGGATTGGAGCAGGTTGAGGAAATTTAAAGATTTTTCTTCAATATCATTATACATTTTTAAATAATTTTTAGAAAGTTTAACTATGTCTATATAAATATTATTATTTTCTTTAGGCATTGGTATTCGTGATGTAACAGGATTATCAAATTGCATTGTTCGTATAGCTTTTCCGTAAATAAATCTATATGAAAACCAATTTATTAGTTCCGAATTTAATAAAGCCCATATTAAGTGTTTATCGTATCCACCAGTAATAGTTATTTGATTTATAGTATCCACTATTTTATAATCATTATGGTTTGGAATACAAGCTGTAATCTTTATATGTTCATAAGGATTTTCTATATGAGCTACTATTCTCTGTACTAAAACAGAATTATTATTTAATTGTGCTTTAGGTTCATTTTCAATTATTTTCCTATCTACAAAACCCTTTATACCGGCAATTCCATTTCTTTGTATCTCTGCACCACCTAATACTGTGTAATCTCCTGATTCCTTCAAATGTTTTTGAAATATTCCTCCACGTGAATTAGTTGCTATATCATTCAAGAAAACATTATTAGAAATTAGTTTAATTCCAATAGACAATTCATTATCTGATATTCCATTCAAAAGAAATCCAAATTGTTTGAAAGTTGATTTATCAATTTCACCGACCTCTACAAAATTTTCATTCCTTCTTATTAGTGAATTATAATATCGAATTGGGATACTTTTAGAGCAAGAAAATATAACTTGTTCCAACTTCACTTCATTCCAAACTTTCTTGCAGTCAATAACTTCATCTAAATCATTTAACAAATACTCTCTAATTGATTTGTAATTTGAAGAGAAACTAAATGACTTTGGAATTATATAACTAATCCTGCCATACTCTCTAAGTATCTCATATCCGAGTTTTATAAAGGATATTGCGGTTTCAGAACCACCTTTGATGTATCTATTAGCTAACCATTTTTGAATGTTTACATCTAATTTTGCACCATATGGCGGATTCCCAATCACAACATCAAATCCACCTTTGGCAAAGACTTTAGGGAACTCTTCTTCCCATTTGAATGCTTTGTCACCTGCTACTTCGGGGTCATCTATTAGCGAGTTACCGCACTTTATGTTATTGTTCAACGAGGTTAGTTTTCGTCCTTTCTGTGCCGTTCGTAACCATAGCGATAGCTTCGCTATCTCTACAGATTCATCGTTTATATCTACGCCATATAGATTGTTTTCGAGTATGCTATTTTCTACATCTTGGAATACCAATCCACCACCAAACAGCTTGGTGGTCATCTCGTCTATCCATCTATGCTCACGAATTAGAAACTCCAATGCTTGATTTAGGAATGCACCAGAACCACAAGCAGGGTCGACTACTGTTATTTGTAATAGCCAATCTCGGTAATCAGTCAGCTTTTTCTCTAGTTGCTTAACTGTATCTTTTTTACGTCCTTTCTTACCACGCAGATAGTCATTTTCAACTATTGACAGCTCTTCTTTTTTCTCTTCGCATAGTTTTCCGATTGTGTTGTCAACTATGTACTTGGTTATATACTTCGGAGTATAGAATACACCATCTTTCTTACGCTTCGTCTTCTTTAGGTCTATCTGCTGACCTTCTAACTCGGCATTCATTGACTCTATTTCGTTCAGTGAATGCTCGAATATATGACCAAGAATATTAACATCCACTTCCGAATCAAAATCGTATTTGGTAAGGATTGAAGTCTGTTCGAATAGAACATCATCGGAGATAGTGATATTATCTAATATCTCATCAGGTAAGAATAAGCCCCCATTGTAAGCGAATACTTCGTAGTTATCGCCCTTCCAACCAGTATTTATATAGTTAAAGTGGTTTTTGAATCGTGTATAAAGAGGTACATATACATTGAGTGTTTTTAGCTGTTCCCATTCAGTTAGGATAGTACTTATTGTGTTCGGTGGTATTAGACCTCTATCCTCAGCAAAGAAAATGAATAGAAATCTATCCATCAACTTTTGTGTCTTTTTGAATAGTATTAGCTTCGCTTCTTTGTCGGAGATGTCACTGCGAGGACTGGAAGGACGTGGCAGTCTCTCCGTAGAAGCATCATTCTTTTTTGCTAATTCTATATTTTCATCATTCGATATTATTGAATTAAACAGCTTCTCTTTGAAGATTGAATAATCAGCGTATAGTTTCTTAGTTACGTTTTCTTCTTTTACAAGCGATGCAATCTTCGCTGTCTTCGGTATTCCAGCCATTATACTATCTACATGAAGGCATAAGTATAGCAGTTTGAACTGTTCCAATGATAAAGTAAATAAGTCAAATTCTTCATAATCAACTGCATTGTCTATATAGAATCGTAGTTTTTCAAAGTTGGAAGTAACCACATAAACACACTCAGATTGATTTGCTTTGTAATCGAATGCTTGCTGACGTATGCTCTCCAAATCTTTCGTAGAAGTCGATTTTAGCTCTATCACTCCTATTGCCTTACCACCGACCATAATAGCACCGTCTGCTTTCTTAGCACCAGTCTCGTTTTTTAGTTCAGTAGTTAGGTTATAGTTTGGGTTTGGGTTTATGGTATAGCCAAGTACATTGACAAACAACTCTCGCAGGAAC
>JBFHKR010000183.1:0-4726 GCA_041595255.1 Chlorobiota bacterium | reverse complement strand
GGTGCAGAAAATGTCTTTATAGTAGGTAGTTCTCGTGGTGGTTTCTATGGATTAAGAGTTGTGCAGATTACAAATGTACCTTGTTTACTAATAAATCCCGCTCTAAACTTTAGTCAAACTAATTATGACAATATGCTGAAAGTAGACGGTAAGGAAAGAACCGAAAAAGTTTACAAAGAAATAATTGAGATACGAGGAAAGATTGTGTCTGAGCCAATAAATCAGAATTTGATCAATCTATTTATTAGTAAGAATGATGAAATACTAGACCATAGCGAATTGATGAGATTCATCTGTAATCCAAAATCTATAGAGTTGTTCGAAGATACTCACAAATTTTACGGTTTTGACGCAACTTTACCAAATGTCAAAATAATGATAGATTCTAGTTTTTAACTTCCCTATCCAAGGATTTACCTAGATAACTAGATAGTAGTATCGAAAACACAACATAAGTTACAAAAACATAAAACCCAGGCTGCAATGCTGTGTGATTAGTAGTGATTGCGGTTACAGTCTCTGTGTTCTGATTCAATCCAGCTAATTGGTTGTCCAATATACCCTGGAATGCAACATAAGCCATAAATATAGCTACAACTATTACATCTGCCATTGACCATTTGCCAGATTTGAAAGTCATCCAACGTGCTACAGAGTTAGTTCTGAACTTAGAGCTAATTAGAAAAAGTGACATAGAAACTAGCTTGAGAAAGGGCAATAAAACACTGAATGCCAATATCAATAGGGCAACTATAGTGGAGTCCAATTTGCCAGTACTCATCATAATAGATATTATTTCTAATATACTTTTACTTCTGTAGAAAATAAATTGATTAGAAAATTCTATGTTTTCACCTAATATGAAAAAATTCATTTCCCTGAACCTAGCGTCTATCTCTATCATAGGCGAAGCTACGCCCGTCAATAAGATAATGGCTCCATAAAGTATAGAAAAGCTAAGCAACACATATTTTAATTCATCATTATTTCTGAAAGATATCCAAAGTAATACGAAAACAAACGCAATAGCGATTGCAATTAATGAATGATCTAAAGTTGAATTATAGAGTTTATCTACTTTTGTAAGAGTAATAGTATTAAACTCGTTCCTATCCTTTGCATCGTATTTCTGTAGATACATATTATAAATATCAACTTTCGTACTGTCATAAGTTGATTCAGCCAATTCATCTAATTTGGATAGAACAAGTTTTTTGAGTCTTTCTTTTCCTTCATCACTCGTAATTCTAGTCATGATAGTATTAGTTAACTCAGGAACCTTTTTTTGAAAATCCTCTACATCGAAAAAGAGATTTACAGCATGTTTCCGTATGAATTTTAAAACAGACCCATCGTCTTCCTGTATTACTCTATCTGTTTTATCAATCACACCTACTAATACTTCATCAATAGCTACTCTTATAAGACTATCTTGTTCCTTAGTAAGCTTGAAATCTTCTATTTGTTTTACTGCTATCTTCCGTATTTCTGATTCCCAATGGTTAACAGACATTAGCCCAAACATTACATCATTCACCTTGCTAATATCTTCTTTGAGTCTAGCTCTCTCTTGAGATAATGTATAGACCTCCATAGAAACAATAGCAGTAGCCACAACTAGTGCGGACAGAAACAGTGCTAATATAATTTTCTTGATATTGATAGGTTTACCAGTTGTAAATATTACTTTACTAAACTACAGAAAATTTGAATCAAATTATAATGATTAAAATATGTTTTAGGGGAAAGAAGAAAAAAGAAATTTGAATAATTAACATTGTTCAGTATATTTGCATTGTTAATTATTAAAAAGTGAAAAATATGAATAGAAAAGAAATACAAGAAGAAAGAATGAAGAATTACTTCATTGATGCTACTAAAGAAATAATTACTGGCGAGGGAATAAAAGCACTTAGCGTAAGATCAATAGCAGAGAAGGCGGGATATTCATTCGCTACTCTTTATAATTACTTCAAAGATGTGAAGGATTTGATATTCTATTGTGTTCAGGATTTTTCGCAAGAGTGTAGAGAATATGTAGTTAGTAGAACAGAAAATGAAGAGCGAGGAGTCCCTAAGATAAAGAAGATAGTGAAATCCTACGTAGAGTATATGGTGCAATACCCAGGTATATTCGACCTATTCTACGTAGAGAAGATAGCTACTGATGGTACTTCGCTTTCTGCGTCTGATATAGTAGTCAAATTCATAGATGAGCTTTGCGAAGAAGAGTTACAATACTGCATTGCTCAGGGTACATTCAGACCGGGTGAAGCAATTGAGATAATGAGTAATATCCGTAATTCGATAATAGGGATACTATTACTGTATATTAATAGACAACACCCTAAGTCATATTATGACTTCGTTGTTAGTATCAATCGGCAGCTAGACAGAATATTAGGTTAACACTGTTCAAAATATTTACATCTTTATAAATTTATAACTTTGGCTCTGGGTTTTCACAAAGTAAACCCCAGCTGTAAGACTGCTGATGTCAATTTCTTCGCCTGTGTAAATCACGCTCTTTACCTGCTTACCATAGGCATCGAAAATCTCAATGCTAGAGTTCATTGAACTTACATTCATATCTATCTTAATGAAATCAGATGCTGGGTTAGGGTAAACGCTGCCAGTGATAGGGGGTGTTGTTTCTACGGAGGATTGTGGGTCGCGGATTTGTATAACTCTGTAAAAATTTGGACAACCATAAGCTACATAGCTTTTAAAATTATTGCTTACAACAAAATCAAACTTCACTCTGTAATAATACGTATCCTTATCGTAATCAAAATCGTAAGTATGCATTAGTAAATCAGGTTCAATTACATTTGATCTATATTCGTACCATATTAAAGGTATATTCCCTATAAAAGCTGCATTAAAACTATTAGAGTTGTCATTAAGTAATTTTGATTTCAAATCTTTGGTTGTAAATTCTTCAAGTCTCAAGTCATAAACTCCAACCTTATAATTATCGTTTGAATAAAGTATGTACCTGCCCTCGGGGGTGAAGTCTCTGAAATCAAATTTGTCTTGTACTTTTTTTACTGTATCTATTAAAACAACATAATTAAATATATTATACTTTACTATTTTATGGTTATTATATGAAAGTAGATTTTCGTTACCATCAAATTTTATTCGCTCACCCATTCCTAGGTTCTTTTTACTGATTGAGTTGTTTAAACTTAATTCAGGATAATGGAAAATTCTTATCGAATCTTTATTAACTAGAATTATTCTTCCTCCTCCTTTTTCAGTATAGTAATAATTGGTTATATCTTGTAATTCCGTTGCAAACTCTTTTACAACTTGATTCGCTTCAAAATCGTAAAACTTCATTGTTTGACCATCCATGTAGGCGAGATATTTTGCTTTATCAATGAATAAAACAGGGGTTTCACGTAGTTCAAGATATTTAATAAAATCCTCTTCGAGAGTAACAAGGACATTTAAAGTAGAGTCATCATTACTTCTAGAGCTAATTACTGCGAATTGGTTATTATCACTTATAACCACAGAATATGGTGATTCTACAAAAGTATTTGGTATCGGTTTAACTTTTGTTTTTTTAGCTAAATTGTAAATATATAATTGTTCTCTTACGACGAGATCGAATGCATACCAACCGCATTGATATCCAGTTAACTCTGAGCCAATCACATTCGTCATATCAGGTGAGATATAAAAGACATTGCTATAGCTAGTTTTTAATAAAGAATCATTTGCAATATCGTAGATAGAATGAGAATTATAAGTATCATAGATTATAATAAAATTCATATCCGAATCAAAATTAACATCTTTTAAATAGAAAAAGTTCGATGATGATAATTTTTTACTAAAAATCAGTTCACCATTTTCTGTTCTAGCTACAGAAAGTACTTTAGTTTCACTATCATAATAATAGAATAGTTTACCATTATTAGTAAAATTAATAATATCCGTATTAGAATAAATCGGCAGAGTATTCTTGCCTTTTTGCTCACTTATTGACCAAAATAATATCGAATCATTTTTTCTAAAAACAATTTCATCATTAAACGGATTAATGCTAATGAAACTATATCCATTTGCAGTGGGTTCTAATTTAATACTATTTATAGGAGCCCCTGTGGTAACTTCATAAATAAGAATTGTTTCGTCAATTGGTTCATATACTAATAAGCTATCACCATTTTTAGAAAATTGCTTAGATGTATTATTATTTAGGAATTCGAGTTCTTGTATTTTATTTAAGGTATTATAATTATAAATAATAAGGCTACTATCTGTCTGATATGCTATTCTATTAGATATTGCATTAATAAAAATGTTTTCAATTTCAGAGTATTTATCTGTTTCAATATTCAATAGTCTATAAGAGTTGTCCTCAAAATCAAATATCAAAGACTGGTGGCGACTTGTTAGGACCAAGTGTTTATCATCTTGTGGATTAGACACGAACTCGGTCTCGAAATGCTCTATTGATTCCTGAGCAATAACTAAATTTGTTAGCGCCATTGCAACAAAAAAGTATGTAATGATTAATCTCATAATTACCTTCTCTGCTTCATTTATTAACTTTGGTATCCTACAATTTAATAAACTTCCATGACTTATCACCCACTTTCACAAAGTAAACCCCAGCTGTTAGCTTACTGATGTCAACTTCTTTGCCTGTGTAAGTCACACTCATCACCTGCTTACCATAGGCATCGAAAATCTCAATGCTAGAGTTCAT
>JBFHKR010000182.1:0-4757 GCA_041595255.1 Chlorobiota bacterium | reverse complement strand
GGTATGTGTTTGAATCTGTCTGTGTATATATTATCTACCACTTTTGAAGTTCCTTGTGCCGCTAACATATATGCCGTCCACTGCGCTTGCACATCTGTAGGAATTCCAGGGTAAACTGAAGTAGTAATATCAACTGGTTGTATATCTTCGTTCATAGTTACTCGGATAGTATTAGCGTTAACATCTATTTCAGCACCTGTCTCTTCCATTCTACCTATTACAGCAGCTAGATGGTATGGATTGACATTTGTTAGCTCAACGTCACCCTTCGTCATAGCGGCAGCTACCATAAATGTAGCGGCTTCTATTCTATCTGGAACTATTTCTTCGTCTACTGCTTTTAGCTCATCTACACCTTCAATTTCTAGCTGAGTAGTGCCAATTCCATCGATTTTCGCTCCCATTTTTACAAGGAATCTAGCTAATGCAGTAATCTCAGGCTCTATTGCTGCATTAGTAAGTAAAGTAGTACCTTTAGCTTTCACAGCAGCCATTAGTACATTACCTGTAGCACCTACGCTAGATATATCGAAGTTAAATCTTCCACCCGTTAGGTTGGTCGCATCAGCTACTATATATCCATTTTCGATTTCAATTTCTGCTCCAAGCTTTTGTAGTCCTTTTATATGCAAATCAACAGGTCTAGGTCCCCAAGCGCAACCACCCGGAAGCGATACTTTTGCTTTTCCAAAGCGAGCCAATAGTGGCCCCAATACATAGAATGAAGCACGCATAGTTTTAACGAATTCATAAGGAGCTTCCCAGCTATTTACATCGCGCGTATCTAGGAATAAATTATCACCATTAAGCTCGGAGTGAGCTCCCATAGCGTTTAGTAATCGGGACATACTCCAAACATCTGTAAGATTAGGTGTATTGCTAAGATTATATACTCCCGGAGCAAGCAAACACGCCGGCATAATAGCCAAACAGCCGTTCTTGGCTCCTGATATCTTTACTCTTCCTTTTAATCTCGTTCCACCTTCGATTACTAATTTATCCATTTTTTGCTGCTCTTTTTTATATTTTCCAATTATCAAAAATACTTAATTTTCTCTGTTTATTACAAATTCTGCCAAATCTATCAGAGTTTGTCTATCTGAATTAGTAGGTAACTCATCAAGAATATCTAGCGCTTTTTGTTTATAAATGTTAGATACATTTATTGTATATTCTATACCTTTGTGCTGTTTTGTGAAATCAATAATATATTTAACATCCTTGTTTGAGAGGTCGCCTTTACTTATCATTTTCTTGATTTTCTTAGCATCACTTTTTTCACTATTCTCAAATGCATGAATAAGAGGTAACGTCACTTTTTTTTCTCTTATATCATTGCCTACAGGTTTGCCTATTAGTTTGCTCTCCGAAAGATAATCAAACAAATCATCTTTCAGTTGGAATGCCATACCTATATTCTCACCAAAGTCTTTCATTTTACCTATTACCTCTTTTTCATCTGTTACACTTGCTGCACCTATCTGTGTACATGTCGAAATTAGTGCTGCTGTTTTATCAGATATTATTCTGTAATAAGTCTCTTCGGTTATTTCACGTTTTTTTATTACTTCAATAGCTTGTAACTCTCCTTCGCTCATCCTTCTCACTGCATTGCTGGTAATATCTAAAAATCCATACTCTTGATTTTCAGTTGCAATTAGCAATCCTTTAGAAAGTAAGAAATCACCAACTAAAACAGCAATTTTGTTGTTCCATTTAGCATTTATCGATAATAACCCACGTCTAGTTTCTGCTCTATCTACTACATCATCGTGTACGAGAGTGGCTGTGTGGAGTAACTCTACCATAGCAGCGCCTTGGTAGGTTCTTTGGTTGATATCTCCTAGTATATGTGCAGTCAAGAATACTAATATAGGTCTTATTCTCTTACCTTTTTTCTTGGTCAGATAACGTAATACTATATCAAGAAGAGCGACATCAGTTTTCATCAAGCTTTTGAAGTACTTATCGAATTCTTCTAGTTCGTCCTTTATTGGCGTGCTAATGATTTGTAAACTCATCTATTCTATAGTCTCTTCTTTCTGATAGTACTTTTTGATTGAGATAGCAGTAATTATAATGCTAATCTCATATAAAACATAAATGGGTACCGCAACTACAAGTTGATTGAACGGATCAGGGCTTGGAGTCAAAATTGCAGCTATGATTAGTATAATGACGATTGCGTGTCTTCTATATTTGCGAAGAAATCTAGGTGTCAACATTCCGAATCTAGCTAGAACAAATGCAACCATTGGCATTTCGAAAAAAATACCCGCCGCTAATATCATAAGTAAAATGAATCCCCAATACTCATTTATATCTATTAAATTTTTGACATTGATACTACCAAAGTCTGCCGAAAATTGCAACATGGAAGGTATCATAACAAAGTATGCGAAACAAATACCGCACACAAAACAGAGGGTTGTAAAAAATGTGATTCTTTTTGCCCAACCTCGCTCAGATTGGTAAAGTGCTGGCTCTACAAACTTCCATAATTGATACAATATAAAAGGTATGGCTATAATAACACCAGCTATCAATACTACTTTAAAATAGAGCATCGGCATACCAAATACTCTAAGATTCTGTAAGTCCAATCCAGAATCTATAGCAGGTTTCAATAGTATTCCATTCATTATCGGATCTATGAAATAACCAGCAATAGCTGATCCGACGATTATACTAAGAACTATATAGACAAGCCGTTTTCTCAGCTCACCCAAGTGATCCATAAATCCCATATCAGCATTTCTGGAATGGTCATCAGGAATTTCTTTTTCTGCTAATTTCTTCTTTTTAAACATTTTCTATTTTGTGCCATTTAGGAATGCCATACATTCCTCTACATCATATTTGCTACCCAAAAATAATGGACTGCGTTCGTGAATATTTTCTGGTTGCAAATCTAATATTCTATCTTTTCCATTAGTTGCTAATCCTCCAGCTTGCTCTATCAACATAGCAAGCGGATTACATTCGTAAACTAAACGTAATTTTCCTTTAGGGTTATTTATATCAGCCGGATAAGCAAATATACCTCCATAAAGCAATGTACGATGTATATCAGCTACTCCTGAGCCTATGTAACGTGCCGAATATGGTCTAAACCCATCTTCTGATTTTTCTTTAAGATAATTTATATATTTCTTAAATTCTGGTGTCCACTTGTAAGTATTACCCTCATTTGTAGAATAATACTTACCTCTTTCTGGTATAGTTATACCCTCGTATGAGAGTATAAATTCTCCAACTGTAGGATCATAAGTGAATGCGTTAACTCCGTTGCCTGTAGTATAAACAAATACTGTACTACTACCATATAGAGCATAGCCAGAAGCTATTTGCTTATAACCTGCTTGTAATACATCTTCAGCATTGCAATCTGCCTCACCAGTAGAGACTCTTTTGTATAGGCCGAAGATAGTACCGATAGTTACATTCACATCAATATTAGATGAACCATCTAATGGGTCAAAAACCAGAACATATTTCCCTTTAGGGTACTTACTAGGTATTTGGATTAATTCCTCATTTTCCTCTGAAGCCATTACTGCAAGCTTGCCGGTGTGATTCATAGATTTTATGATTATCTCATTAGCAATCATATCAAGCTTTTTAACTTGTTCACCATGTACATTTACTTCATCTGTTAGGCCGATTATGTCATTGATTCCAGCCCTACGAACTTCTCTTGCTATTAGTCGTACTGCAAATGTCAAATCGTGCATAAACGAGGTAAATTCACCTGAAGCACCGGGGTGAAAATTTTCTTGCTTAGTTATAAAGTTATCTAAAGTTATAAATCTAGAGACTTTTATCATAATTATTCTTGAAAAAATATATAAATAAACACGAAATTTAACCTTAATTAGACTCTAAAACAACATGAATTTAGAGATTATCGATTTGGTGGGACATACAATTAACCTCAATTAATAGAAATACTATTATTAGTATAATAGTTATGTCATATCAACAGTTCTCAACCAATTGCATTTTTAAGCCAATCAGACACTGGTTTTGCTGCTAGGTATTTGATCATTATTATATCAACTATACGTGGGTCATTATAGTCAACTTCTTCTCTACTTATGAAGTAGAATGCCTTATTATATATCAGTGGTTCTTCCTCTGCAGCTGGTTGTAGCTCTTTGGGCAAACGTTTATGTTTTTCAGACTCAGCAAAACCACCATAATGTGTCACAAATTCGGGGTTAGCTAATGCTTCGTGGAATCCGTCCATATCCTCAGCTATACAATTTCGAATATTCAGCAATTGGTCTTTGTCTGGCATATAAGTACCACCGTAAACATTTATCCCAGATTTATCAATCTCGAAATACAGCCCTGGGTTTGTCTTATCTTTTTTACCGATTGGTGAGATTATAGCACTCATTTGTGTTTTATACGGGGTCTTATCGTTGCTAAAACGAATATCACGATTGATTCTGAATATAGCATCTTTTGCTTCGAGCGAAGCAATAGAATCATCTACAAAAGCAACTTCTGTTATAATCTGTTCTACTAATTTTTTGAAGGCAGTTTTTACATGCTTGTCGTATCTCTTGCGGTTAGCATCGAACCACTCTTTGTTGTTATTCTGCTCTAGCTCAGCGAAAAAGTCGAAGTATTCTTTTGTAATCATGGCTCTCTTTTTTATTTTAACTTACTGAAATTCTTTAGAATGAGGAACATCAAACCTTAATAAAATCATTAATCATTTCATAAGTAGATAAATGAGCTCTGCCTGT
>JBFHKR010000181.1:0-4759 GCA_041595255.1 Chlorobiota bacterium | reverse complement strand
TTATTTATTGCTCTAGGTTTCGCTACTAGATACACAGTTATACCGCTTATAATAACAATGGCTACGGCTTTTTTTATAATCCATAGTGATGACCCATTCGCAAAGCAAGAAATGTCGTTAATCTATTTAGTTATGTATATCATTATATTCATTATTGGGCCTGGAAAGTATTCGATAGACAAGCTAATAAGTAAAAAATGATAATCGGCATATGAACTTTTTTCAAAAAAGCCATTTCCTAAATAATGATTAAATTGCATAAACTTTCAATGTATTGAGACGTTTTACGTATTCAGGTGTCTTTATAGTAATATTAAATACAAATTTCGAAAAACATGAAATATTTTATACTCTTTTTATCATTTTACACAGCTGCTATTTCCCAATTCGAGGCAGCGCCGGCCTTTCAGCCATACAATCTAAGCTTCGAAAATGCTGTAGTAGGTGCTATGCCTGCTCGCTGGACTTTACCTGTACAAGATAAAGAAAAGGGATATTATGCTGAAGCAACAGTCACCAATCCTTACGATGGTAAATATTGTATGAGTTTATCCAGACCACTAGACTCCTCTGGTACAGAAAATGTAAGTGGTACGGCTGTTCAAAGTTTTGATGCTAGTCAATATATAGGGAAAAAGGTTAGATTTACGGCTCATATACGAGCTGAAATTGAAGGTATGGGGCATGCTGGTTTTTATATTTCCGAACGAACTTTTCAGAATCAATACCCATTCGTAAATACGAATGAAGATAACCCAATTGTATTTAATACTTGGGAGAGCTATAGTGTAGAACACACAATCTCAGAAGATGCTTATTCTATCAATATTGGGCTATTCCTAAAGGGTAGTGGTATTGCTTGGATAGATGCTATATCCATAGAAGTTATTGACGAAATAAAAGACATAGTAGGGCCAGGAAAGATAGATAACAAAGCAGCTAAAAAGTATTTAGATTTTGCAAAATCTTATGGGAATACTAAGTTTTTTCATCCCTCTGATGAAATAGAAAAACTAGATTTGGAAACTTATCTTTATCATAGCGTAAAAGAACTCGATATTAGTACTGACGCGTTTAGCACTATCCAAAGCCGAATAATTAGAATTGCTCCGTCAGCAGGGTTATACAAAGATGAAGTAAGCGCGAATAAACATAAGATAGAAAAACCAAAAAATGCTCTAGAAAGGGTTGCAATCGCAAAAGTCTCTAATAATATTTATCATAGAAATGGAAATTTTAATATAGGTACCAAAAGATTAAATATCTATGACTCTAGAATGCCACGTGAAGCAGCTACTTATCAGATAATCAGTGCAAAGAAATTGGCTGGTAAGAAATTGAAATACTCAGCAATGTCTAAGGTTATCCCTTATGGTTATGATGCCCATGCAGAACTATGGTTTAGAGTCGATTTCGAAGATCCAACCAAAGAACCTATGAATGTCAAAATCCCTGAAGTTATTTATTCAGATCAATGGAAAGAATATAGCTTTGAAATTGAGATTCCAAAAGATGCACAACAAATAAGAACTGGACTTGTATTTTTCGGTGAAGGTCGAGCTTGGTTTGACAATGTGAAAATGACAGTAAAAGGGCAAGGTAAAGATTTAGAATATAATCCTAAGAATCATTCATTTGATATGAAATGGCAAACTAATAATGTAGAATATTGGAAAATTCCCGAATCAATAATAAAATCTGGATATTCTTTTACTATAGACAAAACTAATGAAGCATTAGATGGGAGTTCATTACTTGTAGCTACGGATCAATCACTTTATAGCCCACTTCCGAAGCCTGACGAAGTATGTGTAACTAAAATAAACGATAATATGTGGCTTGCTTTGCCTCTCACATTATACGACGATGGGTACTCGACTATTCCAAAAGCAGAAAATAAGATTGAGCAAAAAGTAACGATGAATCCGAATGATAGAATCACTAAATTATCGGTGTTCATAGAAATGTGGAATTATTTGAGATATTTTTCAAATGTAGATATCACCGAAGCTGAGTGGGACAATCTATTCTTAGATAATATATCGAATGTAGCTGAAACAAAAACCACAGAAGAGTTAGAAAAAGTATTAAACAAAGTATTAAAAGTCACTAATAATATTCGTTCTGAAGCATGGTTAACAAAACAATCCAAAGATTATACACTTCCTTTTATCGTAGATTTTGATGCAGATGATGCTATAGTAATTAGCTCTTTTGATAAGCAAATAGAAAAGGGAGATAAAATAGTATCTATTGGTGATAAAGACATCAAAAGCTATATAGCTAGAGAAACTCAACAATATCCAGGTAACTCTCATATCTGGAATCAAAAGAAAGCGTTTTACGAATTAGCAGCGGGTGATTTCAAATCTGAAGAGAAAATTGTAATAGATAGAAATGGCGAATTGCAAACTTTACCAATCACTAGAAACCTAACTAATAGAGAGGTTGTTATTACTAGACCCTATACTCTGGAGTGGCTAGATAGTAACACTATTTATATAGATGGTACAAGATTGAATGATTTTGAAATGAGTGAGTTAATGGGCAATTTTACTAAGGCAAAAGGTATTATAATTGACTTAAGAGGAGACGCCTTATTATCAGAGCATTTTCTTGGGTTTTTCATGGATGAAAGTGTTCCCACATTTGATTGGGAGCTAAATACTTATTTGAGTCCTTGCAAAAAACCAACTAGTAGAACTATAAATGGTTATGTAAAGGCGAAAACATCTAATTTGACAAGAAATATTGTGTTCTTATCAAATGAAACTACTGTAGGTAAATCTGAGACAATACTTCAAATAGTAAAACACTACGGAATAGGGAAAATAATAGGGGAAGCTACAGCGGGTTCGTTCGACACTATGCAAGAGGTCAAACTGCCGGCATTTTATAATATTTCGTTTGATATATATCCAATGTCATTCGGAAATGATAAAAAAATAAAATATAAATCCATTATACCCGATATAACTATAAAGGACAAGGATAATTATCCAAATGATCCGAAAATCAAAAAAGCTATTGAAATATTAAAAGAAAAGTATTAAGTTGTAAAAAATTATAATAAACTAATTTAGGAGATAAGTATGAAGAAAGTATTAGTGCCGTTTATTCTAACAGCAATCGCTCTAACTGTATTCTTTTTGCTTCCAAACCAAACAGAAGCAAAATCTGAAAAAGCATCTTTCACAGCATCTATCACTTGTGATGGTTGCAAGAACAAAATAGAATCTAAAATGAAAGGTGTAGATGGTGTAAACACTACTAGCGTTGACGTAGAAACTAAAACTGTAAACTTCGACTACGATCCAGAAGTAATAACTGTAGCTGATTTGAAAACTAAAGTATCAAAGCTAGGTTATGATGTTGCTGAGGTTTCTACTAAGCAATGTTCTACTTCAGACAAGGAGTGTTCTACTAAAGGAAAAGTTGGCGATAAAGAGTGCAGCACAACTAACAAGAAAGTTGCTTCTAAGGAATGTGGCTCCGAAGAGAACTGCTGCAAAGATAAGGCTAAAAAATAAGAATAAACTTGTACTAAAGTTATTCGATGAGAGCTACCCTATATGGGTAGCTCTTTTTTTTGGTTAAGTGATTTTTGTCATTCTAGTCTTGGAAAATTCAATTGGGTCTGAATAAGAACCTCGCTTCACTTCTCTAAGCATCTTTCAGAAAGAAGTTGCAAGTTTCTAAAATATTCCAATATTTTCGTAATTAACTAACTAACAACCAAACAAACCCTATGAAAATTATAATTACAGGAAGTACAGGAATGGTCGGGAAAGCCGTTCTACTAGAAAGTATCGATGATACTAGAATAACAGAAATATTGCTTATCAATAGAAATCCAATAGGTGTATCTCATCCGAAAGTAAAGGAAGTGATTCATAAAGACTTTATGGATTTTACTCCTATCCAAGATCAATTGAATGGTTATGATTTTTGTTGTCACTGCATGGGAGTTTCATCGGCGGGTATGAGTGAGGAACAATATACTGAGCTCACTTATGGGATTTCAAAATCATTGGCTTCTACTTTGTATAGTCTAAATCCGAATATGGTGTTTAATTATGTTTCCGGAACTGGTACAGATAGCACAGAAAAAGGCAGTACAATGTGGGCACGAGTAAAAGGGAAAACTGAGAATATGATCCTCCAGATGGGATTCAAAGATGCCTATATGTTCAGACCTGGAGTTATAATACCAGAAAGAAGAATAAAATCGAAAACAGCTTTATATAATATTTTTTACATAATCGCTAAACCCATATTCCCTATTTTGAAAAAGGTGAAATCTATAACAACGACTACTAAGATTGGAAAGGCGATGATAAATACTTATTTTTTTCCTCAATCTTTGAAGCATTTAGAAGGGAAGGATATTAATAAGAGGGCTTAGTTTTTTGACAGTTTAATTAGCCGTTGATTAAATCCGTCAACCTACCTGAAACATTCTCATAGTTGTCGGCACCCCTAGCAATGACATTGATGGTATTATCTTTGATTACGAATACAGTTGGGAACCCAGTAACGCCCAGTCTCGAGGATAGCTCAAAGTCGTGGTTCATAGCTGCTTCTACTTGCTCACTCTTTGTTAATTGCAATATATCTGATTTTTTCACTCCGAATGTGTCACTTTTATCTAAAAGCCCCTCAATATTATCAGGATGAACTCCATAGTGATAAAGGGCATTTTGTAGCTCGTGAGCGAATAGTACACTTTGACTCTCATTCAGACTTTTGAATGCTACTA
>JBFHKR010000180.1:0-4764 GCA_041595255.1 Chlorobiota bacterium | reverse complement strand
TATTGTGATAAAAGCGGTGTTGTTGTTAGTATTAAAAATATAATTAGTATTCTAAAAATCATATTCTACCTGCTGATACAATAGGTAAAATTAAAAAATATTTAGAAATAAATCAACTAGAAAAAATTATTTGTCTTTTACCTTAGGTTTTTCTGTCAATATGTAAAGACCGTGTTTTGCCTCTTCACCATAGATAGCGACGGCTGCTTCCATTTCAAAATAATAGTAATCTTTATTCTCTAAATTACAACTATTCTTAGCCCCCCTTTGTGCTTTTATAAACTCATCGTAGTCTAATTTCTCACCATTATAAATTTCTATGGGTTTATCAATAACTATATTAGTTGCCACCTCACCAAAAAATAATAGTGTTGATTCAGCAATAATATTATGTACTTCTTTGAGATCCTTTTTTGATAAAACATAATCTTTTGTTTCATATACATTGATTAATCTATTCTTTTGTTTAACTACATCATAAGAAACCCTTATCACATTATTATTATCAATGAGATTGCTCGGGATTTCTAATGCAAATGTGCCATCTTCTGTAGAATGAGTTGAGATTATTTTATTAATCGTGAACAAGGTGATTTTAGCATTTTCTATTGGAACCCCATCTTTCTCGGAAATTACTTTACCCTTAAATAAAGTAATATCAATTGATTCAGATTTATCAGAATTAACTTTCTTGATATTGGGTTCTGTTTTCAATTCTAATTTATCTGTTCCTACTATTTCTGTTTTCACGTCGGTAGTCTTTGCATTTACTGGAAGCCCCACCGTCAGTGACGATGCCAGCATAAGTCCAGCAGCTACTTTCGAATAAGGAAATCTAAAACTCTTCTTCTCATCTTCTAGATTGAACAAAGGAGTACGGAGTTGACTACTAGTTACCCTAGCACATATATTGCCATCCGATTTCTTCATTATTTCAGATATTTCTAGCTGACTCAACTGAGTAAAATCTATCACATTTTTGGAACAAGAATCACAAAAACTACCCCTTTCGTTTGGGGTCATATTCTCCCACTTCTCATCGCATGGTTTGTTTAACGTTAGGAATTTTGTTTTCATCTAGTCTGTTCTATTAAGTAATGGCAATCGGTACTATGAAAGTTACGAAATATATTTTAAATTGTTAGAATTGGGAATTAAGAAAGTATCCGAAACTAAAGTAATAAAGCCACAGAGTGGCTAAATACCTGTAGCTGGATCATACAAATTAAACACATAACCTACCTAGTGGAGATATAAAACCCTTACGGGGCTTAAAGTTTTAATAAAAACTAATTTCTACAGTAATTACGCCTCTACGAGGCATAAAAAAAGACGCATATTTCTATGCGTCTTTTCTCTAATATTTACCTATTAACATTTGCTTTTATATCTTCATGGGTATATTCTTTAACCAAAATCCCATTTTCGAACACAGTCGTTAGAAAATCAACATTTGATTTGTCTTCACTAACAGTCGAATATTTATTTTCGGATTTTATAAGTTGTAACCTACCTTTCTTAGAGACTTTACCCTTATCAGTTACTGGATCTTTGAATACATCGTACCAAATTCCAGATCGTCTTATTGCACTACACTTAATCGCAAATTTCTGAGTATCTCTGTTATGTTTTTGTAGTAGCCCACCTCCAGAACCAAAAGCAATATTCTCAGCAGACCACCCATGTATCATATAATTACCCAATATATCCCTTACCATCGCCAAGTCTATACCATCACCTTGAATAATTCTAATTTTAGGGTTTAATACTTTAAAACCTTTAGAGTTTATGGTGTATCCAAATTTATCACCTAATATTTCAATTATTTTTAGTGTAACTGCTTCAGGGTCACCTGAATCTGGACGAACAATTAATGAACCATCACGCTCTAATATGTCATTTTTTAGTTCACTACCCCATAAGTTTGCACAGGCATTATATATATCATAGCTATCACTAACACATGCTACTAATCCCTTTGGGTAGCTTTCTAACATATTTCGATACGCTTCTAATTCATCATTCCAACTTGTAATAGTTGAATGTTCTGAAGCAGGAATTGAATAACCTGCATTACTAGTAGCAGAATAATATCTATTCAATAGTCTCATTGAAATAAGATTATCAGTACCTAAAAAGTTAATAAGATGGGCTGCTCCTCCAATTGCTGCCGTCTCAGAAGAAGAAACTCCTCTTGATCCAAAATCATGTAATTTGAAATCTATCCCTTCAATCGAATCACTCGTTTTCTCATGAAATTCTCTAATTATATTCTTAATCTCATGAGAGTAAGTAGCTACCGTACTTGGGTACCAGACTCTAGAAAGTAATGTTTCTAAATAATTCGTTAACCAATAAAACTCTGGATCTGTATTTTCAATTGTCATCATTACATTCTTAAATGGTATCCTGCTTCCTTCTGATACAGCTTTTATTTTTATTGGTAAGTGGCCGTCATGTTTTTCTAAGAGTCTAGTCCATGCCGTTTCATTGAATATTGAATCAGATTGGAAATGACTGCTTAATATTTCCTTAGCTTCTTGGATTTTTTCTTTAGTAACTACTTTTCCTATTAGATATTCTTTTATGTAATACTGCAGACCATAAAAAACAACATTCTCAAATCTACCACCACGGCTCTCAAAGTATGAATATACTATTTCCGTATCTTTTGGATACTGTAAATAATGACTTACTTTATAACTATCTGTATCTAAAATAATATTATTCGAAAACATGACTTACCTCACTGATTTTAATAATGATTCTAATAATATGTGATGTTCTGGCATCACGTCTTTTCCACTAATCTCGCTGAGCTTAAACCATTTCAGAAAGGCTATGTCATCAGCAGGTTGTGCTTTACCAAACACATAAGTTGCCTTATAAAATATAGTGATAATCTTGTCGATTTCATTTCTATATCTCCAATCATCGATTTTATGACTAGATATGTATTCGAATCCATCTACTTCTAAGCCTGTTTCCTCAGAAACTTCTCTTCTTGCTGTATGTTCAAAGTTATCATCTCTAGGGTCTGAGAAACCACCAATAAAGCGGTATTTATCTTCATCCGATTTCTTACCTAATAATAGCTCGTCATTTCTAATGATTGCTATATCCACTGTAGTATGAACTCTAGGATATTGATTAAAAGTAGCATATATATTACCTGCTCTAAAGTCTTTACTAGTGTATTTATTATTATGGATATTTTCACGGATTTGAGAACCAGCAACTGTAACCACACTTGGTAAAGCATAAGTTGAATGTTTACCAGAATAATACTGAATAAAGCTATCTCTCGACCCATATAGAATTACCAATGAATTAGGATAAATCTCTGCAATTCTGTTATCTAATGTTTTAGACCACAATTCATTAGAAGACATATCTGGTAACGGAACTACTGTTACATCATCAAATCTTTTCTCAATCATATTCTTTCTAGAATCAAAATCTAGTGGGTTTCTTTTCGATGATAAAACTGGCGTTACCCCTAAGAATATCAATACTTTTCTATGTTTTTTAATTACATTTTCTATTAATGAGATATGACCATCATGTAAATCGTCAACTTGAAATCTCCCTACTATTACTCCAACTGAAGATAGTTCGGGATGTATTTTATTTACTAAATCTGGATCTAACCCCTGTCTTTGAACAATTGAAGCAGCAGTATTTCTACTCAACATAATTTGTTTAGAGTATTTCATGTAATCCTTACCTTCTTCAAACTCTTTATCGAGAATATTATGCAACCCTTGTTTTGATAATTTACCACTGTTAGATTCTATCAAATCAAGTATTTCAGATATTGTGTACTGTCTTTCCATATTATTTCTGACCTTTGATTATTTCGATTAGACAAACATACATATTTATTTGACGTATGTCAAGTTTTATTTTCTTTTTACCGGAATAGTGATTTCTTGTTGGTATTTAAAAACATGAGGTAGGATGTATAAATATACAGTTAGTCAGTGGTTCAGGGTTGATTAAGGGTTCATCTTAGTGCAATAAAATAATTTGAATTACAAAAAAAAGACGCATATTTCTATGCGTCTTTGTGATTTTATATTCCTGTTTCGATGCCTGAGCGGAGTCGATGGCGGAGTAATGATTTCCTCATTAAACACCCCGTCCTGCTTCGCAGTCCACCCCTCTAGAAGAGGGGAATCCGAAGGATCGGGTGGTTGACTTACTTCTTGTCTTCGTCGTCAACTACTGTGTAGTCAGCTTCCTCTACGTCTTCTTCTGCACTGTCTTGAGCTGGTTCGCCTGTTGGCTCGCCACTAGGTGCAGCACCTGGTTGACCTTGCGCATTAGGATCGCCATACATGTTTTGCGATGCATCACTCCATGCTTTATTAAGCTCTTCCATAGCAGGTTTTAGATCTGCTTCGTTTTCTTTCAATGCTGTTTCCAATCTACTCTTAGCACTTTCTATTTTTGAAATTTGCTCTTGTGTTAATTTCTCTCCTAACTCACTCATTTGCTTGTTAGTTTGCGCTACCAATGCATCTGCTTGGTTTCGAGTATCTACAGCTTCTTTTTTGATTTTATCAGCTTCAGCATTCAATTCAGCATCTTTCTTCATTTTGTCGATTTCCTCTTGGGATAATCCCGAAGAAGCCTCGATTCTGATGTTTTGCTCTTTACCAGTTCCTTTGTCCTTAGCATACACTTGCAAGATACCGTTAGCATCAATATCAAATGTTACTTCTACTTGAGGTACACCACGTGGCGCAGGTGGTATTCCAT
>JBFHKR010000179.1:0-4887 GCA_041595255.1 Chlorobiota bacterium | reverse complement strand
TAACTATGGTTTAGTAAGACATTATGGAATGAACCCTTGGTTAGGTGATGTAAATGGTTTTGATTTGATAAGAAACAACACCAAACCAAATTCATTAGTTGGAAGTGAATGGAGATTGAAAAATGTCGTTTATAATGATGGTTCGGTAAAGTCGATAGAAGAGATTTACTGGGGTGATAAGAATATAACAAAAGACCCGAATTTTACTTTATCAATTAAGAGCGAAGTGGAAGTTTTTGGACATGCAGGCTGTAACGAATTTGGTGGAGAATATAGCTTAGACAAAGAGAATATAAATATTAATAATATTTCTTCGACTTTAGCATATTGTACTTTCACAGGTGAATATATTTCAGCATTATTAGAGTCAACTACATATAGCTCAAATGGAGAGACTTTGATAATTAATTCAAATTACGGAAACGTAAAGTCATTGGTGTTTGAAAGAAAAGCAAATATAGTAGAAGAATTTCCTTTAGAAAATACGAAATGGCGCTTGAGAAATGTATATTATCCGAATGGAGATATAGTGCCAATTGAAAAGGTCATAGGAAGCAATGGCTCAAATACTCAATTCAATCAGTTCTTCTTAGATTTTAAAGAAGATAATATACTAAGTGGCTTTTCTGGTTGCAATACTTACGGTGGATATTACAAAATAGAAAATAGTAAGATAGAAATAAATGCAGGAAGTATAACAGAAGTTGGTTGTAAATTCTCAGCAGATTTTGATAAAATACTGAACAACTCAACTAAGTTTATGGCTGACCCACAAAAACTTGTTATATATTCTTCACTAGATGCTTATAAAGCATTAGAATTTGAGAGAACTAGATAATAGATTCTGAATAAATATAACGATATCCTCATCGAAAGCCGGACTTTAAGTTCGGCTTTTTTGCAATTAATAAACTGGTTAGCGACACAATAAAAAACACTTTCTTGTCTCTAAATAATTATTATATTAGTAAAACTAAAAACAAGAAAAAAAGAGAAACATAAAATGCCGTTCTACCATAAGCTTGGGATAATGCCTAGCCCTAAACATACAGCTTTCAGAAAGCCAGATGGAAGTCTATACACAGAAGAATTAGTAAGCACTAAAGGGTTTTCAGATATTTATAGCAACAAATATCATATTCATCCGCCAACTAAAGTTCTTAGGATAAATGAACTGCCTGATATAGATTTGAAGCTCTGGGAAGACCCACCAGTAAAACATATTCATTTCTACACGGATAAGCTGAAAAAGGATGGTGATTTTTTCGATTCTCGAATCCCTTATTTAAGAAATGACCACGTAGTTGTATATACGGCTCACCCGAATAAAAACCCGAAAGATTTTTATAAGAATGCTTATGCAAGTGAGTTTGTATTCGTACACCGAGGAAGTGGCAAACTATTGACTGATTATGGTGTCATCAACTTCGTTGCTGGCGACCAGATTGTCATCCCAATGGGTACAGTACACCAAATGGTATTTGACAATCTAAAAGATAATAAACTATTTATAGTAGAGTCATCATCACCTTTCGAAATACCTAAACACTATCGTAATCAATACGGTCAGTGTAGCGAGGATGCTCCCTATTGTGAACGCGATTTCAAAATCCCTACTGAGCTAGAAGTACATGATGAAAAGGGTGAATTCATCATTAGATTAAAAGCAGGAAGAAAATTATACGAATATGTACATCCGTATCATCCATTCGATATTGTAGGTTGGGATGGCTACCACTATCCTTGGGCATTCAACATTCGTGATTATCACCCTAAGGTTGGTCGTATTCATTTACCACCACCTATACATTTGCTTTATAATACAGCTCACTTCGTATTATGTAATTTTAACCCACGTCCATTTGATTGGTACCCTGATGCAATACCCGCACCTTACTTCCATACAAATGTAGATAGCGCTGAGATGTTATACTACGTAGAAGGTGACTTTATGTCGCGGACAGGAGTGGAAGAAGGGTCGATCACCTTACACCCTATTGGATTACCGCACGGACCTCAACCAGGTAGAACGGAAGCATCGATTGGAGCTAAAGAGACTGAGGAATATGCTATAATGCTCGATACTTTCGGAGCTCTTTATCCTACATACAATGTGAACGATTGTGAGGACGAAGAGTATTATAGAAGTTGGTTGGAATCTCGAGATAAATAGGAAATAAGCTATGAAGTATTATCTAAATGGGCAGAAAAAAGAACCTTTCTTCAATAAACGAAAGAATCGGCTAATGGTTTTTGGGATATTGGAGGTAATCTATGCCATATATGCTATTTTGGAAGTCAACTTTCTTTGGGCTCTGACAAATTCAATCTGGACGATAATTATATTTGTTGCTGTCGAGATTTATATGTGGTACACGCCTAACAAAGACTACATTACTAGTTTGGAAATTAACGATAAAGCTATTACTCTTGAGTATTTTTATGAAAAACACGACCAACACATTCGAATAGAAGATATTAAAAATTTAGAAAGAAATCTGACTGAATTAATTGTTCGTAAAAAAGATGGAAGTGGCATGACAATACCACTTACTATCTTTTCTTATGACGACATACAGTTGATAAAAGCAGATATAGATGGTTTGAAAACTAGAATAGAAAGTTCGGAAAGTCCAGCTTATGTGTAATGATTTGCAACTATTCGAATCAAAAATCGTCTAATCGCCTATGGATGATCACAGAAAGTATTTAGACCCCAAAGCAACTGCCGAACTAAAGGGCATAGACCTAAAAGCACGAATGGTAGTAGAGGGATTCATTACGGGTTTACACAAATCACCGTACCACGGCTTCAGTGTGGAGTTTGCCGAGCATCGCCCATACAGAGCTGGCGATGAGGTGAAAAACATAGACTGGAAGGTTTATGGCCGCTCTAATCGCTATTACGTAAAGCAATACGAAGAAGAAACGAACCTTAGGGCTACAATATTAGTAGATGTATCTGCTTCTATGGGTTTTGCTTCCGAAGGGCATATACCTAAGGTCGAATATGCTTCCTATCTGGCTGCTTCTCTCGGATATATGATGATGAAGCAACGTGATTCTGTTGGGTTGGCACTTTACGACAAAGAAGTGAAGACTTACCTCCCTTCCAAATCCAAACCTTCTTATTTGAATTTGATACTAAAAACATTGGAAGGTATTGAAACAACTGACGAGACTCATACTGCATCGGCTCTAGACCAGCTAGCAGACCAAATAAAAAGACGCGGGTTGATAATCATAATATCAGACTTATTCGATGATATAGATTCGATTAGCTCAGCTCTGAAACACTTCCGCCACAAGGAAAACGAAGTTATACTATTCCAGCTATTAGACCCACGTGAACTAGATTTCGATTTTGGTCGCTCGGCTAAGTTCATAGACTTAGAATCCAAAGAAGAAATGGTAACCAATAGTCATCAGCTAAAAGAATCTTACCAAGACGCAGTGCAAGATTTCATAGGCAAAATAAAGAATATATGCTACAGTCAAAACGTGGACTATAATCTAGTCGTAACGTCTGACCCATTCGACAAAGCTTTACGTGAATTCTTATCTAAGAGATCGAAGATATAGGCGAAATCAAAAGAGATATTAGAAATCCGTATATGTGAAGTTGACCCAAAAAGCTTCTAACGATTTATAATTACTCTGTTTATTTTGTATATTTGTGTTATTATATAACTATGAATACTATACACTATGTGCTTTCATTATGCCTATATTGCTGATAAGATAAAAACAGGTAATCGCTACGGGGTTGCAAACCCACCGGAATTTGAGTCAGTATTCCACGCTAATGCTTTTGCTAACCCAACTATGCCTGTAATAACAGCGGAGGAGCCGAACAACATAAGCTATTATAACTGGGGCCTAGTTCCATCTTGGATAAAATCACGAAAAGATGCAGATGATATAAGTAAAAAAACGGGTAACGCTCGGTCGGAAACTGTTTTCGAAAAGCCATCATTCAGGAATGCAATAAAGAGCAGACGCTGTTTAATACCTGCAACTGGTTTTTACGAATGGAGACACGAAGGCAAAGATAAAATTCCTCATTTTGTAACTACTACTGACCAGGAGATATTCTCCTTTGCTGGTATATATGAACATTGGACAGACAAAAGCACTGGTGAAATAATTCACACATACAGCATACTCACAGCCGAAGCGAACGAGTTAATGGAATATGTCCATAATAATCGTAGCCGAATGCCAGTTATATTAGCTAAAGAAGATGAAAAATATTGGCTTTCTAACCTCAAAAGCAAAGAAGAAATAGAGCAATGTATAACTCAATATCCCTCTGATAAGATGAAATATGAAGTTATAGATGATAAGGATTTGTGGTCGTGGGCGAATAAAAAGTTTGGCTAAAAGCTAGAATGTGGTTTACTCATTTATCTGCACCAGCCTCAAAAAACCTCAGCCGCCAAGTAAAACGAACCAGTTATAACACAATCTAACTTGCTATCGAATGCGAATTTTTTAGCTTTTTTGGGGTCTATCAATATAATAGCGTTTATGCCTAATTGCTCAGCATAGTAGCTCAGATCAATCGCTGACATTGAGCGCTCATTATCTACTTGCGTTAATATCATCAGATCAGTGATTACGGCCAATTCTTCTATTATTCCGAGGTAGTCCTTGTCGCTCATCAAAGCTAGTATAACAGTCCATTTCTTATCATTGAAAGTCGTTTGTAATGATTCGACTAGGTTTTTAGCCGCTGCTACCGAATGCGATATATCGAGTATGCAAACGGGGTCATTGCTTATCATCTGCAACCTTGCAAAATAACCAGAGTTTATCTCTATTTTCTCAATAGCTTTTTTCTGTATCTCGGTTGGAATTGCTTTCCCCAAGTAAACTTCGCTCGCC
>JBFHKR010000178.1:0-4952 GCA_041595255.1 Chlorobiota bacterium | reverse complement strand
TGTAGAAACTTCAGGAATAGGGCAATCTGATACGGAGATAGTCGAACATTCAGATGCTTCTATGTATGTAATGACAGCAGAGTATGGAGCTGCAACTCAGCTTGAAAAAATAGATATGCTTGATTTTGCTGATGTTATAGCTATCAATAAATTTGACAAACGTGGCTCACAGGATGCACTTAGAGATGTAAAGAAACAATTCAAAAGAAATCATTTATTGTTCGATTCTCCAGACGAAAAGATTCCAGTTTTCGGTACTATTGCTTCACAATTTAATGATCCTGGCACTAATGTACTTTATAAGAATCTTATAAATACTTTAGTTGCGAAAACAGGAGTTGAGCATCTGACTAGTACATTTGAGATTTCAGAAGAAATGTCTAAAAAGATATTTATTATACCACCTGATAGAGTTCGTTATTTATCTGAAATAAAAGAGAGTAGCGCTCAATATGATGAATTCGTGGAAAAGCAAAGTACAATTGCTAGAAAAATGTATCAGATTAAAGGTACAATAGATATAATAAATGATTCTATTGGAGAGAAAAAAATCAAGGTTGAGGAAGAAGACGGTGTTGTAACTGCTATAGAAACTAAAAAAGAAGCACCTGGGTATTTGAATGAATTAATAAATGAATTCAAAAAACTAAGTACTCAACTCGATCCCGAATGTAAAAAAACAATAGACGATTGGGAAAATACAGTAGCAAGGTACAAAGCTGATAAATATCAATTTAAAGTACGAGATAGGATAATAGAACAGGATTTATATACTGTTTCTCTTTCAGGTACAAAAGTTCCAAAGATTTCCTTACCTAGATATAAAGATTGGGGTGATATACTTAGATGGGTATTGACAGAAAACGCCCCTGGTTTCTTCCCTTATTCAGCTGGTGTATTTCCACTCAAGAGGGTAAATGAAGATCCTACTCGAATGTTTGCAGGTGAAGGTGGACCAGAGAGAACGAATAGACGATTCCACTATGTTTCCTCAGATATGGAGGCTAAGAGATTATCTACTGCCTTCGATTCAGTTACTTTATATGGCGAAGACCCAGACCACAGACCAGATATATATGGTAAAATTGGAAATTCTGGTGTAAGTATAGCAACATTGGATGATGCTAAAAAACTATATTCTGGTTTCGATTTATCAAGTCCAATGACTTCTGTCTCAATGACTATCAACGGTCCTGCACCAATGTTACTAGGATTTTTTATGAATGCTGCTATAGATCAGCAATGTGAGATGTATATAAAATCCAATGGTTTAGAAGAAGAAGTTGAGAATAAAATTAATGCAATTTACAAGGAAAAAGGTATAGCCCGACCAACTTATAATGGCGAATTACCAAAGAGTAATAATGGTTTAGGTCTTATGTTATTGGGTGTAACAGGAGATGAAGTATTAGACAAAGAAGTCTATGAAAAAATCAAAGCTGAAACTTTAAGCAAAGTTCGTGGAACAGTACAAGCTGATATATTAAAAGAAGATCAAGCACAAAACACATGTATATTTTCAACGGAGTTCGCACTCAGAATGATGGGAGATATACAACAATACTTTATAGATAATACAGTTAGAAATTTCTATTCAGTATCTATTTCTGGTTATCACATAGCAGAAGCAGGAGCAAATCCGATAACACAATTAGCGTTAACTCTTTCAAATGGCTTTACTTATGTTGAGTATTATTTGAGTCGAGGAATGCATATTGATGACTTTGCTCCGAACTTATCTTTCTTCTTTTCGAATGGAGTAGATCCTGAATATTCTGTTATTGGTAGAGTAGCTAGAAGAATATGGGCTAAAGCTATGAAGTATAAGTATGGGGGAGACTCACGTTCTCAAAAATTGAAATACCATATCCAAACTTCTGGTCGTTCACTTCACGCACAAGAAATTGCCTTCAATGATATTAGAACAACATTGCAAGCACTTTACGCTATATTTGATAACTGTAATTCATTACACACAAACGCTTATGACGAAGCAATTACAACTCCAACGGAGGAAAGTGTAAGAAGAGCAATAGCAATACAGATGATTATCAATAAAGAATTAGGATTAGCAAAAAATGAAAATCCTATTCAAGGTTCATTTATTATTGAAGAGCTTACTGATTTGGTAGAGCAAGCTGTTTTAACTGAGTTTCAGAGTATTTCTGAAAGAGGCGGTGTGCTTGGAGCAATGGAGAGAATGTACCAACGTTCTAAAATCCAAGAAGAGTCAATGTATTACGAACATAAGAAACATAGCGGTGAGTTGCCGCTAATTGGAGTAAATACATACCTGGATCCGAATGGCTCTCCAACTATAGTACCTAAAGAAGTTATTCGATCAACAACTGAAGAAAAAGAATATGCTATCACAACTTTAAATCAATTTAAAGAAAGAAATAAATTGGTAGCAAATGAAGCTATTAAGAAACTGAAAAAAGCTGCGATTGAGAATAGAAATACTTTCGAGGAACTAATGGACGCAACTAAAGTTTGTTCATTAGGTCAAATCTCATCTGCTCTTTATGAAGTTGGTGGTCAATACAGACGTAATATGTAGGGAATGATTACTCAACCCTCTCGAAAGAGAGGGCTGAGATTAAATGTTCTATTGAGGTGCTTCAAAGATAACATTCCCATTGTTATCAAATAAGTAGAAACTACTTTCTGAAGAAGTAAAAGTTTGTCCATTGCTTTTCTTTATGTCTTGATTACCTAAATTTAATCTTAAATTTCCTGACCAATCAAAAAGTGAAGTTGAAATATTATCTGTTTGTGAATTATAATATGTTAAATATCGTAACTTTTCATTTTTGTCGTAAATTCCTACTCCAGATTGATTCCCATTATTATACATTATAGAGGAGGTATTACCTTGATTATTATAAAAACTCAAGAAATTCCTACCTCTTTCTCTTGAAAATTGTTCATAATCAGTCCCTAACTCAAAAAGACTTTTATTGTTATCAATATCAAATAGGCATAATCCAAATGTTCCATTCATTCGATAAGTTGGAGTGGAGGAAGTGTCGCTTATTCTAGATGGTTTCCCTAAATACATATTTAAACCTTCATGGTATATACTTAATCCAGATGCAATAAACGAGGACTTAGAAGTGCCAAAGAAACCAGTCTCTTTTAATTCGACTTCAAAACCGCCATGTGCATAATTGTCAATCTTAAAATAATTTTCTCTTGAAGAATCTGCTGTATTTAGATATAATGTCCCTCCGTATGTACCCTGTCCTAAAACTAACTCATTTTGAATTTTTCCTCTAAAATATAAATACCCTAATGAATCGGTATAACCTAACCAAATATGTTTGGAAGTGCTATTTTCGGGGAAAATTAATAATTTTCCTCCAGTTTTTCCAGTTGACAAATATATTTGCTTGTTTTCTTTACTCCAGAACTCTAAATAACTCTCATCATAATTATCAATACCTATCATCAAATTTTGATTAATTGAAGTATCCATTGAATAAAAATTCATATACCCACCTGATGAATCCCCTTCTGAAATATAAGCTAAGTATCGATTTTCATCGCAAATCCCAAAGTATCCCTTATTATCTTCTTGTACTCCCATACTAACTTTAGTCGCTTCATATTTATCTTTAAATATTAGTTTTACTGCATCATTAGAATCTATGAGTAGTACCGCTCTTTCTATTCCTTTACTGTCTCTTAATATGAGTTTATTTGTTTCTATTTTGTCGAATACATTCTCAGTATTCTGGAATCCTAGAAATGCTAAACCCACTAAAAAAATGTGAATAAATGCGACATATTTCTTTAATCTACCATTACTTTTTTCGAGTTTTAATAAACGATCTTCCATATTATCCTCCTTTTTTAATATTAAATAATTTATTTCGTATTAGATTATTAAAATTTTCAAAATTATAATTCAACAAATTTTGAAATTAGATGAATTTCGATTAGTTTCTTTCATAAAATATTAATCATTAAAAATAAATATTTATATGTTCGAATTTGGAATAAAAAATATAGCATTTCTAGTAATATTTGTAATTGCTGCTCTGTTCTTTGCTAAGAATGTAAGTCGATTAATTAGTTGGCTTAAGCTAGGGAAGGAAGACAACAGGTTTGATAATATAGGCGCTAGAATTAAACAAACATTGATAGTTGCTATAGCACAAAAGAAGATATTACGAGATAAAAAAGCTGGGCCAATCCATGCTGGTATATTCTGGGGCTTTTTAATACTACTATTCTCTGCTGCTAACTCTGTACTAACTGGTTTCGGCATAATAAATATTTTCAATTACTTAGGTCCAATTTATAGTATTATTACTATTCTAACAGATGTCTTTATTGCATTGATAATTCTTGCAGTATCAGGTGCAATTTATAGACGTTATGTTCTTAAGATTGAAAGATTACCAAAAGATAAAGATGAAAAAATTGAAGCTTTTGCAATATTATTGACTATATTTTTCATTGTAACATCTTTATTATTCGAAAATGCTGCAATGATAGCAATGGGTACACATCCTTCTTGGGCTGTAAATCCATTGGCTTCTGTACTATCTACAATCATCAGTCCTTCTATTGCACCAATTATATATAATGTTGGTTGGTGGCTGCATATTATTCTTATACTTGCATTTATGAACTTTCTTCCGTATTCTAAGCATTTACACGTACTTACCTCAGTTCTAAATGTATTCTTTTCTAATTTAGGACCAACGAATAAGTTAGAAGATATTGATTTTGAAGATGAAACTGCTGAAAAATTTGGTGTAGTTGATATTGATGACCTTTCATGGAAGACAATAATGGACGGCTATACATGTACACATTGTGGACGTTGTACTAGTGTATGTCCAGCGAATCAAACTGGTAAGCTATTAGATCCAAGAGAAATAATCGTTCAAATTAGAAATAGAACAGAAGATGTAGCTCCTATAATGATAAAACAAAAAGAG
>JBFHKR010000177.1:0-5004 GCA_041595255.1 Chlorobiota bacterium | reverse complement strand
GTTACTGGAGATTCGGAAGTTATTTTATAACCTCCATTAGTTACTGTTTCGAAATCAAAAATCTCTGCATCCCAATCTAATAGGCCTGTAGAAGTTGAAAATTCAACTGTTTCATTAGCTTTTACTGATTTTTTAATGTTCAGTCCTAGAGCATCATTCGACAATGTTACTACATTATCTACTCTGGAAGTAACGTATATAGCAAGGTTTTGACCCTGTTGTTGCTTATTATCATTATACGGGAAAGCGACAAAGAACTCAGTCCCTTCCGACGAAGCAAGTTCTAGCGATTTGATATTGGTTTTTATCTGTATATCATCTTTGGCATCTACATAAGTAAACCCAAAATGAAATAGTGATAAAATAAGTAAATAGTATATAGCTTTCATAAAATTCTCCAGTTTGTAATAAATGTTATCATAATGACAGATGAACATTAAGTTTGTCACATAAAAAACGAAATTTTAAAATGTTTTTTAGTTTTTGTAAAGTCTCTATCTATATAGACAAATGAACAGCAAATACGTCTCAAGCAACTGCCATTTAATTTGGACTCAATTCGGAAAATTAAAGAAAGTCTACTTTTATACATATAATTCTAAAAAAAGATATTCAACTACTAAATAACATTGCATTTATTCCGTAAATAGATTATATTAGAAAATTGTAAAAGATAAAACCGAATTGAAAATGGAAGATTTAAAAAGATTAGAAGAGTTCCAAGCCAAAATAGATGCTGGTGAGAAAATAGAGCCCAAAGATTGGATGCCCGAAGCTTACCGTAAAAACCTGATCCGTATGATGTCGCAACATGCACATAGCGAGATAGTAGGTATGTTACCCGAGGGCAATTGGATACAACGCGCTCCTTCACTCAGACGTAAACTAATAGCTACCGCTAAAGTACAAGATGAAGCAGGTCATGGGTTATACTTATACTCTGCTGTTGAAACGCTAGGAGCTAGCCGCGAAGAGGTTCTTGAAGCACTACACAATGGTACTGCCAAGTACTCTTCGATATTCAACTACCCTACCCTAACTTGGGCAGATATGGGTGCAGTTGGCTGGCTAGTTGACGGAGCGGCTATGGTCAATCAAGTAAGTTTGATTGGTACTAGCTATGGGCCTTACTCACGCGCAATGGTACGTATATGTAGAGAAGAGGCGTTCCACAATAGACAAGGGTACGAGATAATTGCTGAGCTATGTAACGGTACTGAAGAACAAAGAGAAATGGCACAAGATGCACTTAATCGCTGGTGGTGGCCATCTATTATGATGTTTGGCCCATCTGATGCCGATTCACCTCACTCGGAGCAAGCACTAAAATGGGGAATCAAAGCAGAAGGCAATGATTCACTGAGACAAAAATTTATTACTATGACAGTACCTCAGGCACACGCTCGTGGACTAACAATACCTGACCCTGATTTGAAATACAACGAAGAAACTAAGCAATGGGAATTTGGTGAAGTTGATTGGGACGAATTCTTCAACGTAATCAAAGGTAATGGAATAATGAACAGAAAGAGATTGAAAGATAGAAACGCTGCACACGATAATGGTAAATGGGTAAGAGAAGCAGCGGCTGCATACGCACAGAAAAAGAAAACAAAAGTAGCATAAAATCCAACAGGAATATAAAATGACAACTGAAAATAAAGATACACAATGGCCTCTATGGGAGGTATTCCTTCAAGTAAAGTCTGGACGTCCATACGGACACGTCGGTAGTGTACACGCAGCAGATGCTGAACAAGCTCTTCAAAATGCACGAGACGTATATACTCGTCGTCAAGAAGGTACAGCTATATGGGTAGTACCAGCTGAAGCTATTACCGCAAGTACGCCAGAAGATATGGGTCCATTCTTTGACCCTGCTAATGACAAAGTATATCGTCATCCTACATTTTACAAGATACCAAAAGGAGTGAACGTTGACGTACACTGATGAAATACAAGAAGCACTGGGCGAGTACTTACTTCGCTTAGGCGATGATAGGATGATACTTTCGCACCGTTTGTCTGAACTATGCGGACATGGGCCAATATTAGAAGAAGACATTGCAACTACTAATATCTCACTCGACTTACTTGGTCAGGCAAAATTCTATTATGAGAAATTGGCCGCTATGAGTGATGAAGAAGTTACTGCCGATGATTGGGTATTCTTCCGTGATGAAAGAGAGTATTGGAATGTACTGTTAGTCGAATTAGACAACGAAGATTTTGCTCATACAATAGTCAAGCAGCTATTCTTTGATGTATTCGAAATATTACTATACACTGGTTTATTAGAAAGTAAAGATGAAGACCTAAGAGCAATAGCAGAGAAATCAATCAAAGAAACAAAATATCATCTTCGCCACAGCCACGAGTGGATGCTCAAACTAGGTGGTGGAACTGAAGAAAGTAACCGTCGATTGCGTGAAGCTGTTGAGTTCTTATGGCAATACACTGGCGAGCTTTTCTATACTGATGAGGTAGATGAGTTACTAGTAGAAGCAAGTATAATACCTGATACTACTAAGTTTCGCGATGAGTACTACAAAACTCTGAACAAAATACTAGTAGAGTCTGAGCTAGATGAAATGGATCCAAACGCTTGGATGCAATCTGGTGGTAGAGAAGGAAGACACACAGAGTACATGGGTCATATACTAGCAACTATGCAGTATTTGCCGAGGTCAATGCCAGATGCACAATGGTAGTCACTGAAGAGAAAATATTAAAATTATTAGACAATGTCAGCGACCCAGAGATACCTGCTCTGAGTATAGCTGATATGGGTATATTGAGAGGGGTGGCGATAGTTGATGACCAAGTCATAGTTACTGTTACCCCTACTTATTCTGGTTGCCCAGCTATGTACGAAATCCGCCGAAGAATAGTAGAAGAGCTTAAGAACAATGGTATTGTTGGTGTGAAAATAGACACTGTACTATCCCCAGCTTGGACTACTGATTGGATGAGCGATGACGCCAAGCAGAGACTAAAAGAATCGGGTATAGCCCCTCCTACAAAGACAACAGAGTTCAGTCTTGATAATATAATAAATCAAAAAGATTTTGTTCCTTGCCCATTCTGTGATTCCAAGAATACAGAGCTAAGAGCAGAGTTCTCAGCAACATCTTGCAAAGCACTATATTACTGCAACACCTGCGAGCAACCCTACGAACACTTTAAGTGTCATTAAGGGAAAGCGAAGCTTCTTCCTGAAAAAATTTATTAATAATACAATTCGAATTCAAGTATTTTTAAAACACCGTTAGGTGTTTAATATTAGTAGCCACACGTAGAAAACAACAATCACAACTACGTAGTAGTTGAATAATATATTCTACTCCTATCGGAGTAGTTAATTCCATTAAAACAGCAAATAGCTACTAATATTATATCCCTACGGGATAATATCTGCCATTTCGAAAGCTAAGCTTATTTTTTTCAGTCTGCGTAAATGTCAGGTTTATAAAATTCGTGTTCTGCCTTGTCGAAATCTTCGAGAACAAGCTCATAGTCAACTAGATTTTTATCTACCCAAAAACTGTCTAGATTGCGAAAATTTAGTCCAGATTTTTTGTCAACCATCACAAAGTTTACGAAATCAAAATTAACAGTTTCAATGTTTACTTGGTCTTTGTCACCCGATAAATAGTTTTGTTTGTCACCAAAAAGGATAAATACAAATTCTTTATCGTCAAGTTCTTGCTTGTCTTTGAATGTCATTTGACCTTGTGAATTGACACAAGAAAACGGATAGTTTTTAGGAGTGACTATAATGTGGTTTATATGTCTGTAACAATGAAGAGAAAAACCATACTTGTGAGTTTCATCTTTGTCAATTATACAACCGTATTTACCAGAAAATGTCGAGTGAACAAAGTTGAAATATAGATTTTCTGAAAAATCATCAAAAGGGTCATAACAATGATTTTGAGTTTTTACTAAGTGAGGGTAAATTGATAATAAAAGACTTGAAAATTCAAGCATAATTTCAGTATCCGATAGATTTTTCAGTTGCACATCAATTTCTTCATGTTGATTTTTTTTCTTTCGTTTGTCAATCATACTTGTACCTTAATTTTATTTCCATATTTCCCACCATCTTTTGGGCTTGTTTGACTTCTCTTCAATCCCTTTTTTCTCTTCGACTTTAGTTGGTTCAACTTTATCAACTTCCAATAGGTTGCCGTCAAAATCAAATTTATATCTGTTGTACTCCCAATCAGTGGCTAAGATATAATCATCATATACTTCAAAATTGTCTATTGATTCTGCCGTTGTCCAAATGTCTTGTCCACTCTTACTCCAAACAATATTTCCTTCTTTATCAATTCTTGAAATCTCAAGTTCGCCGTGAACTATATAATCTTCGGCTAGATAGTGTACTCCAAAACAAGTTGCATAATCAGCTTTGGTTTTCCACTCTAAATTCAAGTCCGTTAGAGATAATTTAAACAATGTGTTTGAGCAACACACAACTATTCCACCATAGCTTATTAGAGTCGAGTTAAGGTGTATTCCCGTTCCACCTCCCGCTGCTCCAATAATACAATCCGAAAGCAATTTATCATCATCATAAACTTGTATACCGATTTGAGATGTTGGTCTGTACTCGTCAGTATTTAAAAAGACTCTTGAATAACTATACCAATTATCAGTTGAGTTTATATCATAGTCGTTCTCTTCAAATATTTTTATAAAACAATTTTCAAGAACTAATATTTCTGATGGATCTTTCATTTATGTTTTATACCCATTGTTACCTGCCGTTTTTTTTATTCTTTCGTGATAATATAATACGTTTTCAAGTATTTTTAAAACACCGTTAGGTGTTTAATATTAGTAGCCACTCGTAGAAAACAACAATCACAACTACGTAGTAGTTGAATAATTTATTCTACTCCTATCGGAGTAGTTAATTCCATTAAAACAGCAAATAGCTACTAATATTATATCCCTACGGGATAATATCCGCTCTTGCGAAAGCTAAGCTTATTTTTT
>JBFHKR010000176.1:0-5030 GCA_041595255.1 Chlorobiota bacterium | reverse complement strand
CCAGTAGTGGTTCTAAAATCAGTAGAAGTTGTACTCCCTACTAATATAATGTTATTTTCATCAATATATTTTATTCTTTTTGGTTTATCATCTCCTGAAGAACCGAAATAAGAAGAATAAATAACAGGGTCTATGATGAGTACCTTGGATTTGTCATATTCACCTACTTCAAATGTAATCTTATTATTATTAAGTACAAATTTACATTCAACTTGCTTCTGTTGACCATTAACTATTTGATAAGCGTATAAATTCGAATTTTCAACTACTACACTAGGGGTAATTAGCTCAATAATGTCATTTTCCAAATTTACATCTTTAACTCCTTCAAATTGCAACACAATTTGCTCAATACTAGCATGCGGTTCTACAATAAAATCATATCTTGGATTATTATTATCAATATAATAAACGAAATCAATACCCTCATAGATATTTTCAGCTACTAATTTTTTAAACGTTTTTACATCTGTAATCCATTTTGATTGATCATTACCTTTAAAATAATTATATTTTTCTTCTAACATTTGTGATGCAACAAAATTCAGAGAATTTGAGTTTAACAATTTTAGTTTAAGTACGTCACCTGTAATTCTGTTGTTATCCTTTTGGAAAAAATCAAAATATACACCAGTATTCGTTACAGTAGTTATTAGTCCATCTCTTTCTGAAACGAAATTAATATTATTATCCCATTGTCCTTTATTTTCTATAAATTTCATTTCCGACGAAAATAATAAGTTACTTGATAAAAATACAAGTACTATTATTGCAAGAATATTATAAGCTTTTTTCATTTTTAGTTAGATATGATTAATTAATAATTACACACAAATTAACAAATAAAACTCTAAAAAATCACATATTTTAACAAATTATTTTAATTATAAATGTGACGTTTCTAGTATATTAATAACATTTACCATATCCTCAGGTAGATCTGTAGTAAAATGCATAAGTTCATTTTTTATTGGATGTATAAATTGTAAGTTTTTAGCATGTAGTAATTGTCTACTAGAACGGGAGAGAATATATTTTGAAAGATTATTTAACTCACCATTGACTCCTTTGTAATTATTTACATTTCCACCATATTCTGAATCACCTATTATAGGATGTTTCAAATGTGTCAAATGTACTCTTATTTGATGAGTCCTTCCAGTTTCTAATTTTAATTCAACTAATGATGCTATTGGGTATCTTTTTAAGACTTTGTAATTTGTCTTCGCATATTTACCTGATTTGGTCGAGACAGCAAATTTTTTTCTATCAATTGGAGAGCGGTCAATATTAGCAATAATTGATCCTTCATCGTCAAGTTTAGTTCCCCAAGCTAAAGCATTATAAGTTCTAGAGACAGTTCTTTCAGCAAATTGAGCTTGTAATAAGCTTAATACTTCAGTAGTTTTAGCAACTACAAGTAAACCACTTGTATCTTTATCTAACCTGTGTACAATCCCTGGGCGAATTTCATCAGAAGCAAATACTTTACCTGGATCATTATTATAATCCTCGTCAATATTATCATCATCTAAATTTATTTCTATATCTTCCGTTACACCTAAATGAAATAATACCGCATTTACTAATGTATTAAATCTATTACCGACCCCTGGGTGAACTACCATACCTGCAGGTTTATTAATAACAATTAGAAAATTATCTTCGTAAATTATTTCTAATGGAATATTTTGTGGGATTAATTTTACAGGTGGTCTTCTAAGCATGATACACTCAATTATATCATCACCTGAAATTTTAAAACTTGCTTTTTTTATTACCTGGCCATTTACTTTAACCATCCCTTCGTCAAGCGATTTTCTAACTCTAGTTCTACTAGCATTTTTTATCAAAGTCGAAAGGTATGTATCTATCCTTTCAGGGATTTTACCGGAAGGTACATTTAACACGATTACATCTTCTTCGTAATCAGGGTAATGATTAAAATAATCATTATTTTCTTCAAGTTTACTCATTGATTTGAGTTAAATTTTCAACATCTTTTTTTCCTCTTAACTCAGAAAAAGTTGGAATATGGCTATTATAAAATAATAAAAGCACTATCCCAATTGAAACACATGAATCTGCAATATTGAAAACAGGAAAATAATCATAATATTTACCGAAAATATTAATATCTGGAATATCCACTAATATAAAATCTACAACTTTACCATAGAATAGGGGAGCATAATCATATATAACTCCATAAAATACCCTATCTATCATATTACCAGTAGCACCTGCAAAAATTAACATCACAGAAATTTTATAACCCGTTGGTTTATCAGCAATACTACGAATGTACAAAATGAGTAGAAATGAAGCAATAATAGAAAATAGACTTAAAAATATCTTACCTGCACCAAATTCAATACTAAAAGCCATTCCTGGGTTTTCTACAAAGGTAAATTGAAGAAATCTGCCAAAAACTTCTACTTTTTCTCCATAGCCAAATCCATCGACACTAAAACCAAGAAAACTAAACCCCTTTATAAGAAGTTTAGTTACTTGATCTAATATGATTAAGAAGAATGAAGCTATGTAGAGTAAGATTATTTGCTTTTTCATTATAAGTAGGAAAGTTAGAACTAAACGTTTCTAGCTTCAATTTTATCTATCCCATCAATTGGGCATTCTTTTCTTATTTTGTAAGAAGCTGAAAGTGTTGTAATAGGGACAGCAAGTAGTCTTTGTTTAGCTATTAAAATACCACATACCCTACAAACACCATAAGTTTTTTCATTGATTCTACTTAAAGCATCTTCTAATTTTTTAATGTATTCATTAATTCTATGAATCTGAGCATAAGTTTTCTCTTTTTCCTGAGCCTCGTTGCCTTGATCTCCCATATGCATCGAGTAAATCATACTTTCTTCAGCACTATCAGATTCATTCAAATCATCTATCCTATCTTTTAGCATAGATAATTCGTCTAAAGCTTCTTCTCTAGCATCTACTATAACAGCTTTAAACTCTTCTAATTCTTCATCTGAATAACGTATACTAGGATCTCTAGGCGCAGGATTAGATTCGTTATAATTTGCATAATCGTAATCTTTTCTAACTTTTGCTTTTGTTTCTGTTTTCTTTGCCATATTTATTTTCTCCAATGAGCAAAATCATTCTTACCAAATAATAAAAGGCAATTATAAACCTTTACTATTTAAAAAACAAAATAATTTACTCACATTTATATTTTTTCTATTCTTAACTTGAGTTTTAATTCATCTATTTCAATCTCACTTGCTTCTTGTAAATCATTAATTGAAATGATTTCATCAGCAAGTGTTTCTGTTTTAATATAATTTAACATTTCAGATATAGCATTATTAAATTCGGAATTAGCCTTTGTAGTAATTTTAATTCTATCAGTTACTTCGAAGCCAGAATCTTTTCTAATGTTTTGGATTCTACTTACGAATTCTCTTGCAATACCTTCATTCTTTAATTCATTTGTAATAGTTGTATCTAATGCAACAGTTATATTTTTCTCATTTGCTACAAGCCATCCTTCAATATCTTCATTATAAATTTCAACATCTTTATCATCTAGATGGTATTCACTCCCATCAATATTTAACGTTATATTACCATCATTTATTAATTGTGAAATTTCTTTATCACCAAATTTCTTTACTTCTTGTGCCACTAGATTTGTTTGTTTACCATATTTAGCTCCAATGCTTCTAAAATCTGGTCTAACATTTCTCTTAATTATATCAGAAGAATTATCAGTCATATATTCAATTTCTTTGATATTAAGTTCTTCTTTAATAATCGAAGCCATTTTCTCAATATTTCTTCTAAATTGAGGGGTTAGTACGGGAATTAAGATTTTTTGTAAAGGTTGTCTAGTTTTAATCTGTGATTTTTCACGAAGTGATCTAGCTAAATAAACTATTCTTTGTGCTACATCCATTCTCTCTTCTAAATCTAAATCGATAGCATTTTCGTTTACATCCATAAAATCTGTCAAATGAATTGAAAGAGGTTCATTATCCTTTTTTAATCTTTGGTATAAATCCTCACTTAAGAATGGAGCTGCAGAAGCAGTAAGTTGAAGTATTCTAACAAATACTCTCCTTAAAGTCTGATATGCCGATAATTTATCATTATCATTCTCTCCTTTCCAAAACCTTCTACGATTTCTACGAATATACCAATTAGACAGTTCATTAATTGTGAATTCTTGAATCAAACGATGGGCTTTAGTCAGTTCATATTCATCCATTAGTAGAATGTATTCCTTTGCAATGGTATTTGCTCTAGAAATAATCCATTTATCAATTTCAGGTCGTTCTTCAATTGGAATTTCATTACTATTCACATCAAATTTATCAATGTTAGCATAAAGAGAAAAGAAATTATATGTTTGAGTAAGAGATCTAAAGAAATCAGCAATCACAACTCTTGATATACCTTCTGAATCAAATTTTGTAGTATTCCAAGGGGGATTATTCACAAATAAATACCACCTTACTGCATCTGCACCTAATCGGTTCATGATTTCAAATGGGTCAACAGTATTGCCTAACCTTTTAGACATTTTAATACCATTCTTATCTAGAATAAGTTCGTTTACTACTATATTTTTATATGCTGGTTTATCAAATATTGCCGTTGATATATTATGAAGTGTATAAAACCAACCTCTCGTTTGATCTATACCTTCAGCAATAAAGTCAGCTGGGAATGATTTTTCAAATAGTTCTTTATTCTCAAAAGGATAATGCATTTGAGCAAAAGGCATTGATCCTGAATCAAACCAAGCATCAATTACTTCATGAGTTCTACGATACTTATTACCATCTTTCTCAAAAATTATATGATCAACAAATGGTCTGTGTAAATCTATCTCAAAACCAGAATTCTCTATATCTATGAGAGTACCATCTTCATTCTCATATTTTCCTTTTTTCAAATCTTCAATTGACCCAACTGCAATTATATCAGTTTCATCATTTTCATTTATCCAAAGTGGAAGAGGAGTACCCCAATATCTATCTCTAGATAATGACCAATCTTTT
>JBFHKR010000175.1:0-5038 GCA_041595255.1 Chlorobiota bacterium | reverse complement strand
TCAATCTTTTTTTTTTCGGGTTCAGAGTTAGCTGGTAATTCTGCACCGTTTAGTTTCATAACTTCCTTTAGTAACGTTTCTATGTCCTTTGCCTTGTCCATAGATGCCATTTGTACTAATGCTGTCTCGAATTTTATACTTGGTGAACTGGCAAATCGTAGATCGTTCTCCGTACGGGAAGCTAGGTCCATTAATCTAAGTAAGTCAGCTTTAGCCATATTATGAGCTAATTCTACATACTTAGCTTTGAATGCTTTTGATGTTTTTATCAAATCTGTTTTGGTAGTCGTTACTACTGTCAAAGTATTTCGGAAATGCTCCAAAAGACCCGACATACACTCTTTTACATCATAGCCGTGAGTTACTATCTCATTGCTTATCGCAAATATTTCTTTTATGTCGTGGTTGATAATAGCAGCACTAATACGGAAATAGAACATCTCGTCTATTAGGTTTAAAGCGCTTGCTAATTCAGTATATTTTATATCTCTACCACAAAAAGCTATAGCTTGGTCAAATATACTTTGACTATCACGCATTGAGCCGTCTCCTTTGCGGGCAATGATCTGGAGAGATTCTTCATCTATTACGAGCCCTTCTGCATTTGCTATCATGCTGAGCTGCTCTACTATCTCTTCTATCTCCATTCTTCGGAAATTATATCTTTGGCAACGGCTGAGAATAGTAGCGGGGATTTTTTGTGGTTCCGTAGTTGCTAATATAAACACCAAATGTGGTGGAGGCTCTTCTATTATCTTCAGCAATGCATTGAATGCTGAGTCGGAGAGCATGTGCACTTCATCGATTATATAGACTTTGTATTTTCCATTTACCGGTGGATATTTTGCGTTCTCTCGTAATCTTCGTACATCGTCCACACTATTGTTAGAAGCACCATCAATCTCGATTATATCCATTGCTCTGCCTTCTCCAAGTTGCTTTGCAAGTTCGGAGTTTAGGTCTGGTTCATAATCATCTGTATGATTGTTGAGGGCAATGGCATGAATACGAGCAGTTGTAGTTTTACCAACCCCTCTAGGTCCGCTAAATAGATAAGCGTGATGCACTCTATCTGAAGAGATTGAATTTTTTAAGGTTTTAGTAATGTGCTCCTGACCGACTACATCTGAATAGAGACGTGGTCGCCATTTCCTAGCTGTTACTAAAAACTCTTTACTTTCGGACATAATAATCTAATCATTTGGTGCAAAATCACGAATTACAATTTAAGGAATTAATATAAATGTATAAATATTAATAATTATTTATTAGACGGCCATAGTATTTGAAAATTTAGATTATGTGATTTTGTTAAATATAAGTTCGATCTAATTAGTATATTGGCTATAATAAATAATAGCAAACTAGGAATCACAACAAGTATAGACACCATTATGATTACGACGAAAGTGGTAGTTAACCTTACTAAGCTAAAGGAGCCTCCTCACTTTTTCTTGCGTTTGTCTTTGATATAAGCGTAAGCAAAGCCGACTAGCAGACCTAATACTATCCATCCAATTAATTCTTGCATTGTTTTTTTCTTATGTATTTCTTCTCAATTGATAAATTTACTCAAAGTTTATCAAAAAGATTGCATAAATTAAATTTTATCTCAGTCTGGACTCTAGAAATTTTTAGCAAATTAGACAATACAACTAAAGGAATCCTATTCGCAGCCACTACGGCTTTGTTTTGGGGTTTTCTTGGTATCTTTCTGAAAATAGCTCTCAAAGAGCTGGACTCTATGACTATTATCTGGATGCGATTTGTAGTTGCGTTCTCGTTTTTGTCACTATGGCTTGCTATTAAGCGACCATCGGAGTTCGGAATATATAAGAAAATGCCCCCACTTCTGATTGTCGCTGCCCTTTCTTTGGGATTCAACTATATAGGATATATGAAAGGAGTAGAGCACGCAGGCCCTGCTACAGCGCAAATATTAATTCAGACAGCTCAAGTTATGCTTGTTTTAGTAGGTATTTTCGTATTCAAAGAAAAGCTCAATAGACAACAATTAACGGGGATCGCTATTGTTACGGTTGGCTTTCTATTGTTTTATAGCGAAAGTATAGCTGGTATATCTACTGATAGGGAAACTTATGATTTGGGTGTGCTTTATACACTTTTTGGCGCAGCTATATGGGTAGTCTATGCCGCAATCCAAAAGAAATTAGTTGCTAATCATTCGGCACAGCAACTTAATATGATTATATACTTAGTACCAGTTTTTATGTTTGTTTGGTTTGCTGATTTCCATGCCCTTGCTAACTTATCATTAGATATGTGGCTATTAGTTATATTCCTTGGTTTGAATACTCTTATAGCTTATGGCAGTTTAGGAGAAGCTTTCAAATATCTGCAAGCCTCAAAGGTAAGTATAATAATAACTCTCAATCCTATAATAACCATTACCACTCTAACAATAATGGCATACCTTGAAGTTACTATAATAGAAACAACTGTAATTAGTATACTCGGATTCGTAGGTGCAGTTCTGGTTGTAACCGGTGCAATACTAGCTGTTGTCAAGAAAAGAGTACCAAAAGTTAAATCTTAATCAATATTCTTAGCTTCTTACCAGCTACTAAGATTATATTCCATATATTATCCATTCGAATACTTTAAAAAAAATCATATCTAAAAAATCCGATTAATCTTCAATATCGTATATGTTATATGTTGATTGGAAAATAGCTTTTAATTCAATCCAACACATTACAAAGCAAATAAAAAATCTAAGACTATAATTATTTCTAATAAAATCGGAGGCACTATGAAGTCCTTTATTCGTGTTTTAATTCTATCAATTCTTGCTATAACATTATCAACTAATACTGCAATTTCGCAAAGTGAAGGCGGCAGATTAGCTTTTGGTATTAATGGTGGAGCTGTGAAGTATTGGGGAGAATTTACTGATAACCAATTATGGTTTGGTGGCGATGCATTTCTTAGATACAATATTTTTTCGCAACTATCACTGCAAGCAACTTTTGGTATATCTAATATTAGATATAAGACGGATGCTACAGCAATTGGTTCATATCCGGATTACTTCGGACAAGGTGCGGTAGAGGGAGATTTGTATCCCAATACCAATATACCTATTAATGACAAAAACTCTATTCGTGTCAATACTTACGAGATGTATCTGACTTACAATTTCTTTGATTACGAGAAATTTGTACCATATTTATTTGGTGGTGTTGGGCTAATGAATTTCGAGCCACGCTCGGGTGATGCAGGTTTTGGCGGACCTTTGCCGAATAATCTTAACAAAGTATATGATAAAAATCAGGTTGTATTTCCAGTAGGTTTCGGTTACGAGATGTATTTGTCTGACAACCTAGTATTCAATGGTCGTGCTACATTCAGATTCACAGGAACAGATTACCTGGATGATCTAAGTCCAAATGAAGATGCTAATGCAGGTGATGCAAACGATGCGTTCCTTACTTTTGGTGTAGGTCTTTCTTACTATATACTAGGCGATGCTGATTACGATGATGATGGTCTTACTAATAGTAAAGAAAAAGAGTTGGGTACTGACCCTAATATTCCTGATACTGATGGCGATGGATTACTAGACGGCGAAGAATATCTTACTCATCATACTAATCCACTGAAACAAGACACAGACGATGATGGCCTTGATGATTTCAAAGAAGTAATGGAAACTAAAACTGACCCAACTAAAGCTGATGGCGATTCGGATGGACTAAGTGATGGTCAAGAAATAGCTCGTAAAACTAACCCTAATAACCCAGATTCGGATGGTGATGGTCTATTAGACGGCGAAGAAGTTAACAAATACGAGACTAATCCATTGACTGCTGACACTGATGGCGATGGGCTTTCGGACGGTGACGAAGTACAGACTTATGGCTCTAGTCCTAAAGTCAAAGACACTGACAAAGATGGACTGGACGATGGCGACGAAGTCAACAAATACAAAACGAACCCAGCTCAAGCCGATTCAGATCAAGACGGTCTTAATGACGGATTGGAAGTGACTACTCACAAAACTGACCCAACTAAACCTGATACAGATGGCGATGGGCTACTAGACGGCGATGAAGTCAATAAGCATTCATCTGACCCAACTAAGATGGATACAGACGGTGATGGCCTAACCGACGGCGACGAAGTGAAGAAGCACAAAACAAATCCAGTTAGCGATGATACAGATAAAGATGGTCTGAAAGACGGTGATGAGATAAACAAATATAAGACAGACCCTACTAACAAAGATAGCGACGAAGACGGTCTAACTGATGGCGATGAAGTACTAAAACACAAAACAAATCCATTAGAAAAAGACACTGATGGCGACGGTCTATCGGATGGAGCAGAGGTAAATAAATATCTAACTAATCCGAACAAAGCAGATACTGACGGCGATACATTGTCAGACGGAGTAGAAGTCAATAAGACTAATACTGATCCGAATAATCCGGATACAGATGGCGATACTGTCAATGACGCAGAAGACGATTGCCCATTAGTAAAAGGTAAACCTAGCACTGAAGAAGGCGAAAACGGTTGCCCACAAGCACCGAAAATAGGTACTAAAGTTGATTTCCCAGATATCCTATTCATAGTAGATACTGACAAATTCAACTACGACTACCCAGGTACGTCACGTAACTTAGCTAAGCTACTTAGCTATGTACAACAGTGCGAAGGACTAGAAATACTAATAGGTGGCCACGCTTCCGCTGAAGGTGCTGATGATTATAACCAAAAGTTATCAGAAAAGAGAGCTAAGAAAGTAAAAGAATGGTTAATAGAGCAAGGTGTTAACCCTGCTAAAATCTCTGGATTCCTCGGCTATGGGGAAAGAGAACCTAAGGTAAAAGAACCAACAGGTGCAGCACTTAAGAAAATGCCTGCTGACGAGTTAGAAGCTATTAGGAAACAAAACAGACGTATATCTGTGGAAGTAACTAAGACTTGTCAAGAAGGTGCAAAGAAATAATAAATAGTCTTATTCATTTCGATTTGCAGAATGGCTGTCCGAGAGGGCAGCCATTTTTTTGGT
>JBFHKR010000174.1:0-5090 GCA_041595255.1 Chlorobiota bacterium | reverse complement strand
GAAGCATATTGGTTATTTGGATTACCTGTTGAAGCAATAGATGTAATAATCCATCCTCAGAGTATAATTCATTCAATGGTGCAATTCAAAGATAGTTCTGTAAAAGCTCAATTAGGACTTCCAGATATGAAAGTTCCTATTGCGTATGCTTTGAACTATCCAAAACATCAGTCATATGACTTTAAAAGAATGAACTTAGCAGAGATTGGTACACTTACATTCTTTAAACCAGATTATAATAAATTCCCTAATTTAAGGTTAGCTTTTGAAGCTTTAGAGAGAGGAGGCAGTACTTGCTGCATATTGAACGCAGTAAATGAAGTCACAGTTCAAAGCTTTCTAGAAGGAAAGATAGGATTTAAATCAATTTCTGAAATAAATTCTTTGATGTTAGATAAAATTGAATCTACTAACAATCCGTCAATACATGACATTATCGAAGCAGATAAAAATGCTCGAATTATTACAAATGAATATATAAATAGCAATAATGGAATTTATAAATAGTTTATTTTACTTTATCATTGTACTCGGTATTTTAGTCTTTGTACATGAACTAGGACATTTTTTAGCTGCTCGTATAACAGGAATGAGAGCTGAGATTTTCTCAATAGGTATGGGTAAAAGATTGTTTGGGTGGAACAGGATTACTGGATTCACTAAAGGCGACTTACCTAAGGATTGGGATGGCGGAGATCACACTGATTATCGTTTATCATTATTACCTATTGGAGGATATGTTAAAATATCTGGTATGGTTGATGAAAGTATGGATAATCTAGAGATAGCTTCTGAACCCAAAAGATATGAATTCAGATCAAAAAATGCACTTCAAAAAGCATTCGTATTGATTGCTGGTGTAGTAATGAATTTTCTTTTAGCAGTTGCTATATTCACTTGGCTCACATATTCACAGGGTGAAACAAAACTTAAAACTACTGAAATAGCTTATGTTGCTAATAATAGTTTAGCAAGTAAAATAGGGTTTGAAAATAATGATAAAGTAATAGCTATTAATGGGAAGAAAACTAATAATTGGACCGAAATCATTGATGGTCTTGTCATTGATGATCTTGGAAAAGATAAAAAAATAATAGTTGATAGGTCAGGAACTCAAGTAGCACTTAAGTTAAAGAATAAAGAGATTTTGGATGTTTTATCTAATAAAGGTAGTTTAGGTATAAGTCCTAAAGGAAATATAGTAGTTCTGACTGATATATTCACATTGGAGCCTGCTGGTGAAGCTGGATTGATGACTTATGATACAGTAAGAACTGCGAATAATGAAGAAATATCATCCGTACAGCAGTTTATTAGTGTTGTGAGTTCAAATAAAGAACAACCCGTTGAGATTTTAGTTTCAAGAAAATCTGGTGATACTCTATTAACAGTAACTCCTAATAAAAAAGGTAAAATTGGTGCTGGTTTATTTGAAGTTAGTAAAGGAGAATTCGAAACTGTTTCTTTTGGAATAGGTGAATCATTAACTTTTGGCTTTGATAAAACTATCCAATACATAGACTTAATTGTAACTAGTATAAGTCAGATTTTCAAGGGTAATATTGCTTTCGAAAATGCAGTTGGTGGACCAATAATGATTGCAAAGCAGTCGGCTGAATCCGCTGAGAGGGGTATCGATTCATTCTTAATATTTATCGCTGCTCTTTCACTTTCATTGGCTTTATTAAATATTTTACCTATACCAGCACTTGATGGTGGTCATCTTCTTATTGTTTTAATTGAAGCAATCTATAGAAAAGAATTACCGCTTAAAATAAAAATGGCAATTCAAAATGTTGGAATGTTGCTCTTACTAACTCTTATGGTTATAATTGTTATATTTGACGTACTTAGATAATAATATTTAAACTTTAGTTTTTTTAAGGAGTATTCCTCCAATTACGAATAGAACTACTAAAGAAAGGATAGCAATCCTGTAGGAATCTGTCATATCTAATGCAAAACTAAATACGAAGTATCCAATCCAAGAAGTACCACGCTCTGAAATTTCATAAAAGCTGAAATATTCAGTTTCCTTTTCTTTTGGTATAAGTTTAGAGAATTGTGAGCGGCTTAATGCTTGTGTACCTCCTAATACTAAAGCAATCACAAATGCTAGTATATAGAAATCCATTGCAGTATATAAGAATTGGTATGCATAAACAAGGCATAGAACCCATATTATTAAGCTAAATAAGATTGAAGACTTAGCAGAATACTTCTCAGCAACCTTATTAAAAATAATAGATCCAAAGAATGCTACAAATTGAACCATTAATATTGCACTTATTAAAGTACTTTGTTCCAAACCTAATTCCTTAGACCCAAATAGAGCTGAAAAAGTAATTACTGCCTGAACACCATCATTATAGAATAGATATGCAATCAAGAAATTAAATGCTTTTTTTTCTTTTCTTATATCCTTTAGCGTCTTTTTAAGTTGTTTGAAACTGCTAATAGCAGCATTATCTCTTAGCCCTTCCTCTATATTATCTTTTCTTAGATATTTGAATGTAATTAATGAAAATCCTGCCCACCAAAGGCCTGCACTTCCTAAAGAAATTCTTACTGCATAGCCTTCAGATATTCCAATGGAGTCAAAATTTGAAAAAATTAACAAATTAATAAATAGTAGTACTCCCCCACCTAAAAAACCAACTCCCCAACCAATTGAAGATATCTTATCCCTCTCATTTTCTTTTGCTATATCATTTAAAAATGAATTATATATTACCATAGCACCACCAAAAGATAGATTTGCTACAAAAAGTAAAATCCCTCCAAATTGATAGTTAGTACCTTCTAGGAAGTAAAGCATCGTTGTTGAAAGTGCACCAAGTGTAGAAAGTAATATTAGTATTGATTTCTTTCTGTTCGTTTTATCAGAATAAGCACCAATCAATGGTAATAGTAAAACTTGGAACAAAACTGAGGCAGAAATAACATACCCGAAATAAGAATCTGGATTAATCCACATACCCAAAAAGTTAATTTTACCATTGACAGCAGCATTTTCTGCTATTGTGGATAAGTAAGGACCTAGGAAAACAGTAATAACCGTAGCTGAAAAGGCAGATATAGCCCAATCAAACATATACCAACCAAATCGTTCTTTCTTATTTGACATTTATTTTCATAGTTTGAAAGTTAAACATTACAGAGTATTAAATTTTTTGTTTACTCGTACGTTATAAGTTAATTATTCCTTTTATCTTTCCAATAAGTTAATGGCAAAAACAATAGACTCAGAATTAGAATTTATAAAAATCTACGGCGCAAAAGAACACAATCTTAAGAATATAGATGTAGTTATTCCACGTGATAAACTAACTGTAATAACTGGACTTTCTGGATCAGGTAAATCTAGTCTTGCTTTTGATACTTTATTCGCAGAAGGGCAAAGAAGATATATTGAATGTCTTTCAGCGAATGCTAAACAGTTTCTTGGAATGATGAAAAAGCCTGATGTTGATAAGATAGAAGGTCTTTCACCTGCTATCTCTATAGAGCAAAAAACTCTTAGCAATAGCCCACGCTCTACTGTAGGAACAGTCACAGAAATATATGATTATCTAAGATTGTTATACACAAAAATTGGTGTTCAATATTCACTTGAACATGATGTACCAGTTATTCAAAAAAGTAAAGATCAAATACTAAATGAAATAATTGAAGATTATAAAGGTAAAAAGATAATGATTTTAGCTCCTATAATTAGGGGTAGAAAAGGACATTATAGAGAATTATTCGAACAATTTGCAAAACAAGGCTTTACGAAAGTTAGAGTAGATGGTATTGTTAAAGATATTGAACCTGGAATGCAATTATCAAGATATAAAATTCATGATATTGAATTAGTATTAGATAGATTAATTGCTGATAAAGAACACGAGAATAGAATAAATGAGTCGGTTGAATTAGCTCTTAAAAAAGGTGATGGAGTAATTTTCATACTACACGAAGTTAAGGGCAAATGGAAGGAAGAAACTTATAGTATTCATTATACTTGTCCAATTTCAGGAGAAGCTTATAGCAAATTAGCTCCTAATATGTTCTCTTTTAACTCTTCATATGGTGCTTGCGATAAGTGTGATGGTTTAGGATACCTTCAAGACTTTGATAAAACTTTGTTAATAGAAGATCCTGAGAAATCAATCAAGAGACGTGGATTGGCTTTCGTAGATAAATCTAACTCTATAATATATAAACAAATAGATAAAATTTCCGAGAAAATTGGTTTAGACATGAATAAACCCGTTTCTGAGATAGATGAAGCGGTACTTGATATTATACTATATGGTACTGAAGATTTAGAAATCAATTCTGACTACAGTTTCGGAAATGAAAAGATAAGCTATAAACATTCATTCTCAGGACTGATTCCTATACTCAATCATCAATATCAAACAGCTAATAAACCTAAACAGCGTCGTATGGAAAAATATATGGCTGAAAGGGTATGTGATGAATGTAATGGTGGTAGATTAAAGAAAAGAAGTTTATATGTAAGAATTGATAAAAAGAACATATATGATATCAGTTCAATGAACATTACAGAATGTAGAAAATTTATAAACTCACTTCTTAAAAAGTTGAAAAAAAGGGACTCTATTGTAGCTAAAGTTATAATCACTGAAATCGCTGATAGATTAGAGTTTCTAGAAGAAGTCGGATTAAACTACTTAACACTTTCTCGTTCAGCTAAATCATTATCAGGAGGTGAATCTCAAAGAATAAGATTAGCCTCTCAGATTGGTTCGAAATTAGTTGGGATTATGTATGTTTTAGATGAGCCATCAATAGGACTTCATCAACATGATAATAATAAACTAATTAACTCTTTGAAGAAATTGAGAGATTTGGGTAATACACTTATTGTAGTAGAACATGATAAACAAATGATATTAGAAGCCGACCACCTTATTGACATTGGCCCTGGAGCTGGTGTTAATGGTGGTCACATACTAGCAAGTGATAAACCAAGTAAGTTGATAGGTAAAAACATAGAGGGCTCACACACTGTAAATTATCTTAATAATACTGATTATTTGACAGAGATTAAATCTAGAAGAGTTGGCAGTGATAAGTTT
>JBFHKR010000173.1:0-5140 GCA_041595255.1 Chlorobiota bacterium | reverse complement strand
CATCCACCATTCTTTTTCAATACACTAACACCAGATAAAGTATTATCATAATTTGGATCAGTATATCGTTTCCCTGTATAGCAGAACCATATATTCTCATCCTCATCTGTATAGATTTGATTTATATTTTTGTATTCATGTTTTCCATTTGCAGAAGGCAATTTAAAAGTATCAAATAATTTTCCATCTTTAAATAGATAGATATCATTTTTACCATTAATAGTATCATTTCCATAAACACCACAGCTTGTTATCACCATGTCATTATAAGTTTTATATAATTTATTCATATACTTTGGATAAATAGATGAATCAATTACATTAATATTTGTATTATCAAAAGTTGATATATATGATAATAAAAAATTGTGTCCTTGTTTTTTAGATAAAGTTGCCCAATAGTTATCAGAATCAATTATATAATATTCAATTTTACCTTCAGTCGAATTGTCAAATTGTTTATATTCAAACCATTTATCAGCATTCTTTCTAAAAATTGATTGTTCATTTGAAATAAATAAATCTCCATTAGCTGACACTTGTATTTGGGGAGTATAAGAAGTGACAAGTAAAGGACTATTGTCTTCTGTTAGAATTGTCATCAATTCAAATCTATTATTATTGAAATTATATAATTGAATTGGTCTTGTATCAGAACTATTATATGATGTAGCTATTATTACTTGATTATCAGTTGTTACAATATCATTTGTTATTAAATTATCTCCAGTGAAATTTTCAATAATTGTTTGAGTGAAAACAGAAGAATAATTTAGAATAAAGCAGGTTATAAATATTTTCATTATAATTTTCATATTAATTACCTTTTAATTAATGTCCCTAATTACTAACACATTGAAGCGGTTTATCCGTATCCCAATCTGTATAAGTAAGAAAGATGCGTGATGTTACTTCATTTTTTATTTCAAGAATTACGTATTATAAATAAATAAGTTGATTATAAATCTAAAAATAATTGCACTTTCAAAAATTATTATTTCTTAAGAAACGTGGAAAACATTGCATATTAAATTAAGTTGACTCTGGTGAAATGAAAGCCGCTATTAGTATGTTCCCTACTTCTATTGAAGAACTGATGAACATAGCTGATGCTGGTCGAGTTATGCCACCGAAATCAACTTGGTTCGAGCCGAAATTAAGAGATGGGCTGTTCGTTCATTTCTTGGACTAATGTAAGCTAAACATAGAATTTAAAACGAAATCCCGACCAATTGGTTGGGATTTTTTTTTTGAAATTTAATATTGAAGAAAGTAATCTCGACAAAAATACATACAAGCTTTGTAGTTACAGGCAAAGTAATTTGTCACCTTCGTTGTACTAGCTTAATCCTTAAAATAAAAAAAACAGACCCATATTATGAATCTGCTTTCATTTTTTTTCTATTCAAAAGTAACTCTAAGATGCCTTAGCCATTCTCTCATCATATTTACCAGTACCAAGTTGATTTAGTAAAGTAAAATGACTTTTGATAGCGCCAAATAAAGTTCTGTGCTCATAGTATGGAACACCGTATTCTTCAGCAGTAGCTTTAATTACTTTAGAAATATCTTTATAATGTACATGACATATATTAGGGAATAGATGATGCTCTACTTGATAGTTAAGACCACCAATATACCATGAAAGCAGCTTGCTTTTCTTTGCAAAATTTGCAGTAGTTTGCAATTGGTGAATTGCCCAATTATTTTCAATTGTCAGATTTTCATCAGGTTTTACGAATTCAGTTTCTTCTATTACATGTGCTAATTGAAATATGAAAGATAGCAAAATCCCAGAAAGAAAGTGCATAGATGCAAACCCAACTAATATTTGCCACCATGGCAAATCTACTACAAGCATTGGTAATACAAGAGTAATGGCTAAGTACCAAATTTTATTTATAATAATTTCAGTAGTAGCTTTGCGAAGTGTTAATTTTTGACCCGCTAGCAAGTTCTCTTTATTATACTTATAAACTTGTAAGAAATCTTTTAATAGCAACCAATTGAATGTAAGCAACCCGTATAAAAAAGGAGCATAATATGCTTGAAATCTGAATATCTTTTTTCTGACTTGAGCTGGGGAAAGTCTCATAAGGTTGCTTTCTATATCATCGTCATGACCATCTACGTTCGTGAACGAATGATGCAAAACATTATGCTGTATCTTCCAATTTACGTGATAAGCACCTAGGAAATTAACCAAATAACCCAAGGCTTTATTTACTTTCTGATTTTGCGAATAAGCTCCATGATTTGCATCATGCATAACTGACAAACCAATACCCGACATACCAAAGCTCATCAAAATCCACATCAAGAATACCGGTATAAAGCCAGTAACAACTCCTGTTAGCATCAGTATGAAAGGAACAAAATACAACGAAATCATTATTATTGTTTTGATTTTCATTTCGGTATTAGCATATTTTGTAATACCTTTTTCTTTGAAATATGAATTAACCCTCATTCTCAATTCTTTCACAAATTCGGGTCTATTTTTAGTATTGAACTTAACTACTTCTATGCTCATAAAATATAATCTAATAGTATAAACAAAAACTGCTATTATCTATCAATAGCTTACTTTTAACAATTACAAATTTAACTCTTTTACCGTTATATTGCAATATCTAGTCGGAATACGTTCGGATTGTGTCTCTAGTGTGGTTATTTCGGATAAAAAACTCTTAAAGTACATCTAACTTGATTTTCTTCTTTGATTTTTCATATTTTTCTGCTTGTGATTTCAGTGCTTCTTCGTCATTAGAAATGTCATTTTTAACTAGTATTTCTCTAAAATAGTCCCAAGTATATATACCAGTATCATGACCACTTTTCCAAATAACTGCTAATGCGTAATTACCAATTGGTTTCAAATCTTTAAGATCAAAAGCTCCGGGCTCGTCCTTTACTTCTATAGGATGAGAGTAAACTTTATTTCCTACTTTCTCTCCTTTGCAATATGCACAAGGACATTCGCGACGGAACATCTCCAGAGATATTATTGCTTTTTTACCATCTGCCCATTCTGCTTGGAGCAAATAAGGTTCAGGTCTATCGATTTTAATTGGATTGATTCTACTCATCTTTATTTGATTTACTCAATACTTTTAGTTTTTGCTATATAACGAATACTAATTTACTCTATTTTGATGTGAATATCTAAAACGTGACAAATAGCAACAATGTATTTTTTTCTTAACTCAACTTTCCTTAGTTTTTAGGCTTGTAGAATTACTTATTTTAATAAAGGAAAATATGAAAATACGTCTAATTATCTCCGTTCTTGCCCTATTAATGTTAATATCTTGTACTAAGAAAGAAGAAGTACAAGACGAAAATACAAGTGAATATGTAGTAGAATACGAAGGTCGAAAAGTAGATTTGGAACCATTTTTCGAGGGATTCCCTTATTCTAATTTTCAAGCTTACTATAAATCTGGGAAAATTTTTTATTATAAAGCAGGTGATATCACTTCTCTAAATTATACTAATCTAGACAATCCCGACTTTGAAAATGGGACTCAGATTACAGATATAGACTACTCACTTAGAAATGTATGGTCTAATAAGTACAACCCTAATGATAATTCCATTTACTGGATGGGTGATGAAGTCAATGATGAGAAGATAGACTTGTTTAGATTGAATTTAGAAACAAAGAAAGTAGAGAAATTAACAGATGTACCATATATTTTCGGTTGGAATTTCAATAAAAATAAAAACCAAATCGCTTATATAGTTCGATTAGGTGAGCTCGAAAACAGAGAAGGTGAACTAAGAATAATGTCTTTGGAGAATGGTCAAAGCACTACAATTATCAAAGATAGTCCTGAGTATAGATTCACATGGGCTAGCCCATCGATTTCACCAAACAATGATTACATAATAGCATCTGTGCTAAAGAATACAGATCGAACTAAAGCTAATCTAATGTTAATAGATGTAGAGAAAGGAAAAAGTAAAATAATAACTGATACCAAAAAAGGTAGATTTTTCCCTGATATACTTTCTACTTGGATAGACAACGGAAGTAAAGTACTATATACATCCGATGAAGATGGATACAAAAATGTATATAGTTATGATATCCAAAAAGGTACCACTATACAAGTCACAAAATTCACGGAAGATGTCGCAAATGCTGAGATTACGACAATAGACAATAAGGATTATCTAGTTGTAAATACCTCGAATCCAATAGAAAGTACACTATACTTGATTAATCCTATCACAGGAGAAATAGTAACGAGTAAGAAATATCCTTTCACTCTAGAATTCAAAGACATAGAAGATGGTAAGTTATTAGCACAGCTAAATGGTGCTTCTACAATGTTCAGAATAGAAGAAATCACTTTATTGCCATCTGGTTTCACAGAAACTACAAAGGCGGATTTACCGAAAGAGTTAAAAGACAAGATAATAAATGCTGATGTAGAAAAAGTTGAATTTCCGACATTCGATTTAGACCCAATGACAGGGAAACAAAGAATGCTTCATGCCTTTTTGTATAAACCAAAAGATCCACTACCAAAGGACAAACAAAGGGTATTAATCCAATCATTCTACGGAGGTAGTAATACGTATAATGTACGTGAACAAATACTAACGAATGCAGGGATTTATGTACTTAGTCCATCTCCTCGTGGTAGTAGTGGGTTCGGTAAGGACTTCTTCGCGCTGAATGATAAAGATTTGGGTGGAAACGAGATATTAGATATAATCTATGCGGCCAAATATATATCAGAAAAGTTAGGAATACCAGCTGAGCGTGTTGGAGTTCATGGTGGTAGCCACGGTGGTTATGCAGTTATGCGATTGCTGACTTTCCCGGGTGAAGTAAACGGACACAAAGACGACTTTAGCTTTGGCTTCGGTATAGCACACGCTGGATTCTCTGATATAATCCACTTCTACGAGCATTGTAACATACCAGATTGGGTAACACTTGAGGCTGGTGACCCAGCAACGGAAAAAGAAAAGCTAAACAGCCGATCACCCCTTTACAACGCTTATGACATGGAAGGGAGATTGCTCCTAACTCACGGTATAAACGATAGCAGAGTCCCAATAGAGGGTAGCCGATTTATGGCAGACAGTTTACGTAAATATAAGAAAGACGTTACGCTCCAAGAAT
>JBFHKR010000172.1:0-5173 GCA_041595255.1 Chlorobiota bacterium | reverse complement strand
GATAGCAAGTTCCATCCAACATTGATAATTGGGTTACCTTCATCATCAACATATTCAACTATCTTAGCAGGAGTATATTCAATAATGAATTCTCTAATTCTAGGATCATCTATTTTCATAGAGTAAGTGTTAGGTAGATTCAAAGGAGTACCTTCAGTTACCATATCCACAGGGTTGAAAGATTGACCATTGTCAGTATCTCTTATAAATAAAGAAGAACCATCAATAAAGTCTTTTCTGTTCCAAGTAATGATAATAGGATATCTTTGATCTTTATTTGCTTTACCAGGGTTAAATTTAACTTTGTAAAGTAAAGATCGAGTAGTATCATCAGAACTTCTAATATCTCTTGAGTTTGCTTTTACTTGTTCATCATTAGTAGCAAAGTCATTCAATCCGAAAGGTGCTAGACCTGGGATTTCATTACCATTAGCGTCGATAGGGTAGAATCTAGCATCTAATTCATTTTCCAATAATGGAACATTATATGCTGTTTCACCAAATAAAGAGTCAATACCTAAAGTTGCTCTATCACCAGTACCAAAGATAAGAGTATCTACTTCACCATCTCTATTTTCAACAGTTAGCGTAATACCATTTAATTTTCTACCTTGAGGGTTTTGACCTTCTAAAGGTGGTCTGAAGTAAATGAAAGTTACTTTAATTCTGATAGGAGAGATAGCAGCAAACTCTGATTTGAAAGTGATATAACCAGTGTAAATACCAGTTTTTTCTATTTCAGGATTATCTGTAGCATCGTCACCAGCTTGTATTTTTGCAGGATCACAAGATATTTGTAATGAAACTCCACCTGCATCTAGAGGAATATCATTCAATTCATCTCTTTCAGAAGCTTCACCTAATAAACCATTATCAATATAAGGAATAAATCCTTCTGTTGTAAGTGATGGTATTGGGTTTTGATTTTCTGGTACATTCAATGTTCTGAACTCTAACCAAGGTTGGTCAGAAACTACTTCGATATCTTTTAAGATAGTACCAGCTTCCACGTTTAATACTTCTACTGTTCTTGTAGCAGTACTAGGGAATGGATTAGGGTTTCTATTTGGATTCAAATCTACAGTCATAGGATCAACTAATTCATACATATCATCACGTCCATCAACTAATTTGATAGGAGGTTGTTGACCAATTTGTCTGTTAATTTGGAAACCTAATCTAGGTTGATTAGTCATATATTGGAACCATATACCGCCTGGAAGAATCAAGTTTGGTGGTTCATTTTGAGTTCTATTATCCATACCAGCTAAACCAGTAAACCAAGCACCTAAATTTGAATTATAATTAGGTCTTTGTGGATTAGGGAAATCTTGTGCTACTTGTGGATCATAATCTCTGTACTCTACAAACGGAGCTTGTTGTAATATATTTAAATCATTATATACGATTGTATCACGACCGATGTGGAAGTAAGTAAAGTTCAAATTTGAAGCAGGTTCACTTTGTTTAAGAACTGCTTTAAATCTTACATACAATAACACATCAAAATCTTGGAATGTCAAACTAGTATTAGGTAATGGTTTATTACCACTAGCTGTAATTACAACTGCATGACCTCTATTAGAAGTAGTTGGAGATGCATTTATATGTGTGTAGAATGATTTATCAACTACATCACTCCAATTAATTTGGAAACCTTTCGCTAATGGATCTTTTAATTTAGCAGAACCTGGAGCGTATTTAGGATGCGTAGTCTCAACACCAACTGGAGTTACAGATGCAGAATCGTAAAATAGCTTAAATTGAAAGCTTTTAATTGGTGTGATAGGTAAATCAACAGAATATCTGCTAGGATTTACAGCCCATCTGTTATCAATAAACACAGGTACTACGAATTCACGTTCGTATTCTGTATTTCTTGGCATTATGATTCTACCGTTAGGGAACCATAAATCGTTGTACGAGCCCTCTTGACCAGTCAAAGAAAGTACTGGTAAGTTTGGGTAGGTTGGATTTAGAGCGTAAGAATTACCAAACCCGACAATAAACAGCAGGGCTGCTATTGCTAGACTAGTTAGTTTGTTTACGCCCTTCACTTTTGTATTATTTCTATACATTAGGACACCTTAAATTATTTATAAAAAATTAATTATTTATTATTTTCAATATTTTTGTTTTGTTACTATCTGTAACTTTAATGAAGTATATACCTTGTTCTAACAACTTTGTGTCATATACTTTATTAATATTACAAGTACTCTTATCTATCAATATTCCAGTGTAATTATATACTTCTAAATTTAGCTCGTTGCCTTTAGACATTATAATTCCGTTATCATACACTAGATTATAGTATGTTTCAACTGAAGATATCACACTATCTTTAGTTTCTATATTTCTAATTTCAAAAGAACTTTCTGGAAAATTAGTTGCACAAATACATTCTGTGCTTTCTACTGTCTCTAACTTTATTTTAACTAATGCAGAATCTTTTTTTATAGAATTGAAATTGAGATTAAAATTCAAATCATCTTTATTAATTACTTTCAAGTCTATCAAATAACTGTTTTGTTCTTCATTTGTTACATTTTGAACAATCACTGATTCAGTACCAATTACTTCACTTAGCTTCAAACTATCATTATCTATTGTAACGCGAGTTTGCCAATAATCTACAGATTCCATTATACCTAAGTCAAGACTCACGTCTACTGATAAAGTAGTATCATACTTTATAGAATTAGAATTATTATTTATTTTATAACCTAATTTCCTTTCTGGTTTATCTGCTATTTTACCTTTTATGCTAATATCTTTTATTGTATCGACTGTTCCCTTAAAACCGTCAATAGGATAAAAGTATTTGATTCTGAAGTAAGCTTCTTCTTCACATTCACCTATAAACTTACCAGCGAAAGCAACTAGTGGTAAATCACCACTTACTGGATTAGGAAATGCATCGAAGCTAACAAAACCTTCCATTATAATTTCACCGCGTTCTCGGTCAAAAGTAGCATCTTTAAATTTAAAGAACTGAGATATAGTATTAGTATATAATTGTTGATTCATTTGTACTATATCGGGGTTGTACTCTATAACTATTTCGAATCCAACCAATGAATCAGATTTTAATATATTGCCCATGTAAGGAGCAATAATCACATCTTTTTGAAATTCCTTACCACAAAGATCTATATCATTTTTGTCTTGTATCTCTAAGTTATAAGTTTTTGATTTAGCTATGGAGTTGCCTATAAAAAGCAACCCCAAAGCAAAAATCAAATATATCTTAGAACAATTCATTATTATCTATTGATAATAACTTTTTGAACTTTATTTACATTGTTTCCTTCTAATTTCAAGAAGTAAACACCTGAATTAAGTTCGTTACCATAAAAATCATTCGCTGACCAAGGTCTTTGAATTGATTCACCAGCTCTTAATTCTTCATTGAAGACAGTAGCTACTTTATTACCTACAGCATCATATACTGAAAGTGTATAAAGTCCACTGTTTTCTACTGCAACTGTGTAAGAAGTGAAACCACTTACATAAGGATTAGTAGATAAAGAAAGACTAGCATTAACAACGTCAGTTTGTTCTACTATAGAACCAACATTATTGTCATTTACTCTAATATTGTTCAATTGCAAATTACCATCTAAATTAGTAACGTCAACGTACAATACTGGTTCAGAAGAAGTAAATTCACCTGTACTAGCAAAGTAAACACCGTTAGCAGATTTATTAGCTAATTTAATTTCATTATCTATGTTCAATTCAACATTTTCAACTGTTCCATTCACATCAAAAGAGAATGATAATGGACCATTATGATTTTTGTTGATGTAAACTGGAATACTCGTTACACCATTATGTATAACTTTTTCGCCTAATACAATATTATCAGCAGTCAATTGAGCTTTCTTACCAATAAATACAGTTGTATCATGAACCCAAGGTAACTCAGGAACTGAAGCAGCTAAGTAAGTCATAATAACTGCAGCATCATGCTCATTTACTTGATAGAATACTTTTTTCAATGAAGTAACTTCAGAAGGTAAATCATCAAAGTAGTTCATACTACGAGTAGTAATTTCTACTTTTTCAGTTACACCTGGAGATACAGTTCTATAGAAATATCTACCGTTATGGTTCACGTCACCGTGATAAGCAGCTCTTCTTCTAACACTGTCTAAAGGCACTTGAGTAGCCATTGATCTTAGAATTAATCTAACATCATTGAAAGTAACATATCTATTTTGTGGTAAACCAAAGTGTCTTTCAGCAGGTGTTTTTGAGAAATCAACGTCTCCATCACCCCAGAATTCTTCTACATTCAATGTTTTTTGAGCTGTGAAAAGGATTCTATAGTTAGAAGCACCTGATGGTTGCCATGCATTTGATAAATTAGTACTATCAGTAGCCTGAGGTAATACACAGAAAGTGCTATCAGCAGGATCATCAGTACAAGGCCATAAACCATTGATAAAGTCATCAAATTCACCTTTGATACCTACAGAAGCACCTCTAGTTATTACTTCAGTTTCTGTAGTCAAAGTATTTCCACCGATTTGACCGTAAGCAAATTCTATATCACCTTGAGGTGTAGCAGGATCATCTGATTTATATAGAATTACTTGGAAATCAGCTATACTTGATGGTTTAGTTTTGTCATTAATATTCAAATCTCTCCATTCGATTGTCAATTTATCAGACTCTCTCTTGTAGATAATTCTAGTACGTGTGTACAATTGTAACGCTTCTATATCAGTTCTATAAACGTGATCACCCCAGAATGGAGCAACAACATTTTGTTGATACGTAGAAGGCAAATCTTTAAACAAACCAGTTGGGTTTGCTTGTTTCAAAAAGTTAGGACTGTCAAATGTGATAAAACCATTTACACAGATCCATAATTCTGTATATACCTCACCATTATACTCAAAAGGGAATCCGATGCTAATTTTAGCATATCCGTCATCCGCATCTTGTATAGCAGGTGGTTTGATAAAATCTACAGCATCAAGTACAGTACCACCAACGATTGGCTCGTAGTTCTTTTGTACTAAATGCAGAGATTTGAACTCACCCGGTACATCAGACTTTAGCGTTAAGCTACTAGATAGTGCTATTACAGCAACTGTCATCGCAGCTATTATGCTTTTTGTAAGTCTCATTATAAAACCTCTATTATATTATAAATTATTTT
>JBFHKR010000171.1:0-5188 GCA_041595255.1 Chlorobiota bacterium | reverse complement strand
TAAATAAAGCTTTTATTAATTTTAACTTAATACTTAAATAACGATTTATACACCTTTGTTCTATTTTTGAAAGTGACTTCTAAAATATAATTTCCATTAATTAGATTTGAGACATCCAATCTGTTTGCATTACCATAATTAATAACAAGTGAAAAGTTTATATCGAATAGTTTAATTTCTTTAATTGGCTTATTAGTTTCTATTATAACGTTATCTGTAGAAGGATTCGGATAGATATTTAATTGATTAGTTGATTGAGTTTCCAAAATACCACTTATCACATTCGAATATGGAATATTACAAACTGTAAACCCTACACAAGGTGGCAAAGAGGGTGTTTGTATAACTAGCTTCCCATCAAAATCTTTTGGAAAGTCTTGATTTCTTAACTCTGTACTTAATACCATAGAATATGGAATAGTATCACTTTTCGAAGTAGGTAAAGTATGGCTTGGACCTAGACGGTTTGTAATCGTATCACCAGAAGAGGCAACAAAGAATAAATCTGAATAGAAACCACCAATCTTATTTTCTAAATCCTCAGTTACAGTTAACAACAAGACTAAATTATTGCCCGCCGGTGGAGGTAAGAAATCATACACACCTATTATTTTAAACTTATCGCATTCCGCACAGTCGCCCTGAGAATAAACAGATATATAGCTTAAAATTAATAATATTATAGTATAAGTTTTAATCATCTTGCGGCTCTCTTTTGGTGTTTTAGAAGATATGAATCTATACATTGGTTAAGATAACGAAATACTCACCTACATTAAAAATAAATATATACTAGATTAAATTCACAGAATTACTGGTTACTTGAGAGAAAACACTGTATAAGCCTATGCTGAGTGAAGTCGATGCAAAGAATCAAGGTAAATAGTATTAAACTACTACGTAGTTGTATTTTGTGCGTAATAAATAGATGCTACTAATATTAAACTCCTAACGGAGTTAATGAGGACAAGCCACAGAGTAGCTCAATAACTGTACCCATATTGTCAAACACAAAAATAGTGATTATTCATTTTGACATGAATCGTAGAGCCGTATTGAATACGTCTCCTAATCCCCCAAACCCCTCTTTGTCAATGGTGCTTCCAAGCGTTTGTCACTTGAGACCGAAGTAAAGTATCAAGGTAAATAGTATTCAACTACTACGTAGTTGTATTTTGTGCTTAATAAATAGATACTACTAATATTTAACTCCTAACGGAGTTAATGAGGGCAAGCCACAGAGTGGCTGGATATCTGGTGCTAGAGTTGATCACATACCATAAAATCAAGGTGTAGGATATTGTATTTTTTAAAATATTCTGTAGATTTACATATCACAAACAGGAAAGATGATGGAAATATCAAACGCAATTATTATTTCGGCTATAATAATTTCTTTTGCCGCTATAACAGTAACAATAACACTAATATTCAAGAAAAAAACACTTTCACTAATCTTATTTCTACTGTTTTCAATATCTATCGTGGTAAGCTTATTCTATAAAAAAGAGATGACAAACCTCTTTAATGATAGTAAAAAAGAGAGTTCTAAGAAGTCTAGAACTTATAAGCGAGAAAACCTTGGTTACAAGAACATGGGTGTTTCTCCTACTTTAAGCGATGTAGTATTCACTTTCGGAGGAGATTATTTTATTAATGCAGACTCTTCTGTTGCGTTATTCAGAGCCGACGATTTTTTCGATAGATATGATTACAAAGATTGCATCAAAGATAGAAAAGTCAAATTGGATTGTTTTAATAAAGACCTTGTCTCAACTGGAAACTTAGTATTATTAAGAAATGAACAAGTTATATTTATTGGCGGTAACAACCACACACGGTATTATTACAAAACTTATATTAAAATGGAAAATCGTGGGTACAGTAAGGTCGAACAACGTAAACATAAAAATTACTATAATTGGTCATTAGATAGACTTATTAAGGTCTTTGGTAATTATAATCAAGTTTGGAGTTCTTCTGATAATACAAAGCGTATTTACAGATTTAATGACAGTTACTTTTTCCTTAAAGAAGATAAAATTTTCTTTTATGGACAATCATTTAGTGAAGACTTTAATGTTTTAAATCATCAACTTTTAGTACTAAATGACAGGTATAGGGAGATAAAGTAATAATACTTTTCTAAGTCAACTCAGAATTGAGTTATTGTGTTTTAAATCTTCGTACATATTTCAAAAGATATTCTTTCTTTTCAATATCAGTTTCCAAGTTTAATTTTTCTTTTGTCTTTAAAGATGGTGACAATACATTATTTTTAACAAGTACGCCTGTTACTTCGAGATTACCAACCTTATATAGAGTTTTTCTTAAATTAATTCTTAAACCTGATTCTCGAATTATATCTAATAATTCTGGAACTTTATCTTTGAAATCTTTAGAGCAAGAAAATGTGATATCATCAACGAAATTAGTTATTGTTATATCATATTTTTTACAATATTCATTTAGTTTAACGAATATTGGTAAGAGAACAATATTGGCTATTGTCGTACTTGTAGGTGCCCCTTGTGGCAACTGCCCTTTTGAAGTTGTTAGTTTAGTTAGAAGGCTTGAAACATCGGCAGAGAACCCAAGGTTAATAAATGCTTTATAAACTTGATAACTAGAGATTGATGGGAAATAACTCTTAATGTCTGTTTTAAATTTATACTTTCTTCCTAAATGAGCTTTCGCATTTTTTATGTTATTTTTTCCTTTTAATCCACCAAACATGTTATTTGGAAAAATGATATTGCTCTGTAAGAATCTATTTAATATTTTCTGAATAGAGTAGAGTGGCTCAGAAACTACATTCAAGTCTCGACCATTTTTATTGAAAGGAGAGTAATAAGTTTCGCTTTTACTAGCTAATTCTAATAAAGAAGTTTTATCCAATCTGAGAATAAAACTGATATGATTAAGGCTTTTTATCATATAAAATAAGATACCATACATGTCTATTGAATTACGTTACTAATAAAGTAGAGAATTGAATCAAAGAAAAACATTAAAACCCTAAAAAATAGTCTAATGATTAACTTCATTTTATCGCTTAGATGAAAATTTAATTTCAAATCTAAGTCTCTTTTTATACAGACGATATCAAAAGAGTCCTTACCCCGGCTCTTTAAAAGAATTTTATGTAAACTGAACTTGAATTCAAGTCCATTAAATAAGTTGTTCATGAGAACTCCTTTATAAATTATTAAACAATAACAGTCCAGCTGCCATTCCTCAATACAGTATGAAGCTATTGTTGCGGGGTAAAGTTCACATGCATGATACTTAATTCCTCAAAAATTTAATGAATAATTTATTCTAAAAATAGAGAAAAACGGTTCTGATTCGATTTAACTTATTTACCTTACTCTTTGTAAAGTTTTCTAAGGATTGTCTCGAGCCAAATATATGGGTAAACCCATTGCTAAATGAATAGCTTCATGAAAACTTAGCTTAATACTGTAATACATAAATTCAAAGAACTGATCATAAAATGATTACATACAAAAACGAAATTGGTATTGAATTTATTTTATGATAAAAGTAATTAATTATCAACACTTTAACACTAACAAACTCCCAGAAAAATAATCCATCCCTTTTCCGTATATTTGTAATTGTTACTAAACGAATACTTTAAAAAAGATTATGGAAAACATTATATTTAAAATAGAGAGTGGTGTGGCTCATATCACACTCAACAGACCCGATAAACTCAATAGTTTTAACCGCCAGATGTCGCTGGAGCTAATAGATGCTCTAGGGCAATGCGATGCGAACGATGAGGTTCGTGCGATTTTACTTACTGGTGAGGGGCGTGGCTTTTGTGCTGGACAAGATCTATCGGAAGCGGTGGGCGACGGTGCTTACGAGATAGAGGATATCATCGAAAAGCAATACAACCCAATTGTAAAACTATTACGCTCTATCGAAAAGCCGATAGTGTGTGCTGTGAATGGTGTTGCGGCTGGTGCTGGTGCTAATATTGCCTTCGCTTGCGATATTACTTTGGCGGCAGATTCGGCTAAGTTCATACAGTCATTTGCTCAGATTGGATTGATACCAGATAGCGGTGGGACTTTCTATCTGCCACGTATGATTGGTATGCAAAACGCAACAGCTCTGATGATGACTGGCGATAAGGTGACAGCTCAAAGAGCCAAAGAGCTAGGGCTTATCTATGATGTAACGCCAGCAGATGAGCTGATAAACTCGGCTACTGCTCTTGCTAATCGATTAGCGCAAATGCCTACTAAGGGATTGGGACTAACGAAAAGAGCTCTGAACAAATCACTAGAAAATACGTTTGACGAACAGTTAGACACAGAAAAGAAATTACAAAAAATGGCTAGCGAATCTTACGATTATAACGAAGGTGTAGCAGCATTTTTAGAAAAAAGACAACCAATATTTAAAGGGAAATAAGCAATATGAGTGGAATGATATTAAAGATAAGTAAAGTAAAGGCAGTCAAGCCAAAATCAAGCATCGTTTACTTAGTAAATACGGATGCCGATCTAAAAGAAACTGGTCTGTCGAAAGAAGAATTAGACTATATCAAAAAGCAATTCAAAGCAGAGAATAACTCAGCTGTTATCAATAGAGCAAATGGCACTATCGTAGTTGAGAAAAAAGCCAATAAAAAAGAAGAATATTTGAACTTAGAAGAAGCTCGTAAGCAAGCTTTCAATACGTCGAACGCACTGAACTCTGTGAAAGAGACAGCGGTTACTCTTAGCGATTTGACTGGCTCTACGGCTTATACTTTGGCATACATAGAGGGCTTTGCTTTGTCGAACTATCAGTTTCTAAAGTACTTCGAAGATGCTAAAAAGAGAGCATATTCTCTGAAAGATTTATACGTTTTAGATGATAAAATCTCAAAAGCGAATATAGATGAATTGGTATCGGTAGTGAGCAATGTTTACGAAGCAAGAACTCTCGTGAACGAGCCATTATCTTACCTTACAGCAGAAGAGCTTAGTAACGAAATCAAAAGAATCAGCAAAAAAGCTGGTTTCACACTTAAAGTATTGAACAAAAAAGAAATTGAAAAGCTAGGAATGGGCGGACTATTGGCTGTAAACCTTGGTACTCCTAATCCTCCGACTTTCAACATAATGGAATGGAAACCAGCAAAAGCAACCAACAAAAAACCGATTGTGTTAGTTGGTAAAGGTGTTGT
>JBFHKR010000170.1:0-5243 GCA_041595255.1 Chlorobiota bacterium | reverse complement strand
TTTTACTCTGTTCACTACTACCGATGCCTCGCCACCGCAGTTAGTTACTATCTGACGCAATGGCTCTTCTAGAGCACGTAAGATAATATTAACGCCAGTAGTTTGGTCGTGATTTTCTGTTTTTATGTCTTTTAGGTTAGCCAAAGCACGGATGTAAGCCACACCACCACCTGGTACTATACCTTCTTCGACTGCAGCACGAGTAGCGTGAAGTGCATCTTCTACTCTAGCTTTTTTCTCTTTCATTTCCACTTCTGTTGCTGCACCAATCTTGATTACAGCTACACCGCCAGAAAGCTTAGCTAGACGCTCTTGCAATTTCTCTCTGTCATAATCTGAAGTAGTTTTTTCGATTTGAGTTTTGATTTCGTTGATTCTACGTTTGATATCATCAGAAGAACCAGCTCCCTCTACTATTATTGTGTTATCTTTGTCTATTGTGATACGTTTTGCAGTACCTAATGAAGAAATGTTTGCTCCTTCTAGGTTGTAACCTTTTTCTTCAGAGATAACAGTACCACCAGTTAGAACTGCGATATCTTCTAGCATAGCTTTTCTTCTATCACCGAAACCTGGTGCTTTTACAGCAGCAATTTTCAATGTACCACGTAGCTTGTTAACTACCAAAGTAGCCAATGCTTCGCCTTCTAGATCTTCAGCGATGATTAGTAATGAACGACCTGCTTGAGATACTTTTTCCAAGATTGGAAGAACGTCTTTGATAGCAGAGATTTTCTTATCATAGATCAATATATATGGATCATCTAAAGCAGCTTCCATATTATCTGTGTCAGTTACGAAGTAAGGAGATAAGTAACCTCTATCGAACTGCATACCTTCTACTGTGTCTAGTGAAGTTTCAGTTCCTTTCGCTTCCTCTACAGTGATAACACCGTCTTTACCAACTTTTTCCATAGCTTCTGCTATTAGAGTACCGATAGTATCGTCGTTGTTAGCAGAGATAGTACCAACTTGAGCTATCTCTTTAGTGCCTTCTACGTTTCTTGACATTTCTTTTAGAGCTGCTTTGATTTCCGTAACAGCTAAGTCGATACCACGTTTCAAATCCATAGGATTAGCGCCAGCAGTAACGTTTTTCAAACCCTCGCGGTAAATCGCTTGAGCCAATACAGTAGCCGTAGTAGTACCATCACCAGCTACGTCCGAAGTTCTAGATGATACTTCACGTACCATGTTAGCACCCAAATTCTCTACTGGATCTTCCAATTCAACTTCTTTAGCTACAGTAACACCGTCTTTAGTAACAGTCGGTGCACCGAATTTTTTATCAATTATAACGTTACGACCTTTTGGGCCTAATGTAACTTTCACAGCGTTAGCAAGTTTATCTACACCTGCTTTCAGCTGTTGTCTTGCTTTCATGTCAAAATCAATGATTTTAGCCATTTTATAAAACTCCTAAATTTTTGTTTTTGTTATGAAATAATTGCGTAGATATCACTCTCACGCATAATAAGTAAATCTTCGCCATCAACTTGTACTTCCGTTCCGCCGTACTTACCGTATAGAACTTGGTCGCCTGCTTTAACAGCAAGAGGCAATACTTTACCCTCTTCGTTGATTTTGCCATTTCCAACAGCTACTATAGTACCTTCTTGTGGTTTTTCTTTAGCTGTGTCTGGTATTATGATACCGCCAGCAGTTTTTTCTACTACCGCTTGTGGGCGAACTAACACCCTGTCGTGTAATGGAGTTAAAGCCATATTATATAACCTCCGAATAACATATTAAATTTATAAAAAGTAATTTTTAAAACAATTAGCACTCTTGTCATTAGAGTGCTAACAAAAATACGAAAATGGATCAATTTTGTTGTAAAAATTTATTTTATAATGGTTGGGGGGGAATTATTTCTAGTAGAGACGTATTGCATACGTCTCAAATCCAACGCGTCACTCTGAATGGAACGCAGTTGAGTGCCTGTGCTGAGCGACAGCCGAAGTAAAGAGTCTAGGTAACCACGCTAATAGCCAGAATAATTCCCAAAATATTATAAATAGTGTTATATTTGATAATCAGTCCATTTATTGTTGAAAAAAGAAATGAAAAAAATATTGATTATCTTATTGCTGTTTATGTCTTATAACTTAAGCTTTGGACAATGGGTACAATTAGGTGAAAGTATTCAAAGGGAAAAAGGAGCCGAATCATTTGGTCATACTTTAGCAATTAGTGGTGATGGTTTAACGGTTATAGTTGGTTCTAAAACGAGTCCTGAATTAGCTAAATACGCAGGGAAAATTGAAGTGTTTCGATATAATAAGAGTCAATGGGAGAAAATTGGCGATATACTAGGTACTAAAATAAACGATGAATTTGGATGGGCTGTTGATATTAATTTTGATGGTAATATTATAGCCGTTAGCGCAAGAGAAAGTCAGAATGGATACGTTAAATTATTTAAATATTATGATAATAATTGGGTACAAATGGGTGATGATCTAATTGCAAGTGAAAACAAAGAATATTTCGGATATTCAATATCATTGAATGATAATGGGGATGTTATTGTTATTAGTGCAATACATAATGATTATTTTGGTCATAATGCTGGACATGTAAAGATTTTTAAGTTTAATAATGAAAAGTGGGAGCAATTAGGAGAAGGCGTTATTGGAAAAACTGTTTCTATAAATGGGGAAGGTTCTATTATTGCTTTAAACAATGGTGGTATTGTTAAAATTTATAATTATATGAACAGTAATTGGACACAAATGGGCGATGATAAATCAGGGATAGGAGCTTCGACAATAGATTTAAGTACAGACGGATATACTATAGCAATTGGAACTCCAAGCGATCAAATTTATAATTATGATGGTGGACAAACAATAGTATATAAGTTTAATGGTACTGAGTGGGAGCAATTAGGTCAAACTTTTTACAATCACTCTGGTAGGATTGCGAAAATTAATGGTGACGGTAATATTATAGCTACCGCTGGTACAGCAGGGATTGATGAAGAAGGGCAGACTTTCTTCAACCCAAAGGTATATAGTTTATTCTATGATCAATGGAGAAGTTTTGGATTAAAAATAGATGAAGAAGAGAATAACAAATTTATTGGATCAAGGATTAGTATTAGCGATGATGGGTTTACAATTGCTATAGGGGGAATTACTAAAACATCCAAGTTTGGCTATACAGAGGACCTAAGAGTTTATACACATTCAACTAGAACATTTGTTAAAAACCATGAAGAACATCAAAAGATTAAGTTATATCCCAACCCAGCAAACGATTTGGTATCAATTGATGTAGATAGAATAGACTTAATGAATGAATTTACTATTATAGATATTAATGGTAAATCCGTTTACAACAGCACATCTCCTAATTCTAATTTAACCATTGACTTAAAACAGTTTTTAAGTGGTGTTTACTATCTTATAGTTAAGAATAAGGAAGGAACAACAAGAGAGAAACTAATAATTCAGTAACTACAAAAACCATCAAAACCCTAATAACAATCCTCATTATCCTTAACATAGTAGTCCTTTTGGGGCAGCTATTGCCGGAGGGTGCTCCGCCATTCGCGGGTACTGTGAACATAGTATTTTTAGTGCTATGCTTGTTGTTCTTTGTTTGGCTTTTGGTTAAGCGGACTTAGACTTGCTTTGGGTGATGCTTTTTTATCATTTTTTGCATAAATATATTGTTGGGTAATATCACCTCGTCGCCGTCTGAAGTTTTTAGTCGTATGAAGAAAAAACTAACGTCGCTCACTCGTCCTTCTATCTCGAAGTCTCTGTCTATTATACTTATAGTGTCGTCTAGTCGTACATTGTGGGTGAAGAATATGATAATAGCCGAAGTCAGGTTCGATAGGTGCGACCACTGTGCGAATAGTGCTATCCCCAATACTGTTAACGCCGATACGAAGTAAAGCAGTAATTCCGATTGGTCAACTCCCCATATAGTAGATACAAAGAATATAACTATAGAAGTAAATACAATCGCAAAGATTTTTTTAATAATCTTACCGCGTGTCTTGTGCAATATATTCTTTCTAACCGTTCTATTTATTATTCGAATAACTAATATCCTAATTAGTAAGAATAGAGTTAGAGTAATAGCAGTTTGGAGTATCCTAATTTCAGTGCCGTCCATCTTATTTTCTTTTTGTTATTGTGAGTATATATGTGGGTACAAACGAATATTTGATACAAAGCGTGTAAACGAAACTACTAGTTTTCATAAATAGTATTAGCTATCTACCCAATTACATTTTTGAAATCGGCAAAGTTGAGTTTATCGGCTAGACTGATGGCCGCTTTTTTGTAGCTAGCGGACATTTCGGGGTCTTGCTGCTCAACGATTTTTGATATATTGGTTATAGTCAGTAGCTTGAGTTCTACTGGTAGTTTCATAGACATTCGGGCTGCTAAACGCAGCTTCTCCATAGCTTGTACGGTGCGACCTTGTTCGGCATCGAGCAGGGCGGTAGTGTTCAATATAAAGCATTCGGCTTGAGCGTTCGGCTTCTCTTTTATTAACTGAGTCGCTTCATTTATTTTATTCTCAGCAGTTGTAAAATCGTTTATACTAATGTATGATTTCGCGATTATAGATAGTAATTGCACCTTCTCTATTAGTCGTAATCTATGAGTGTTAGTGTGATACAAGTTCTCAGCTTTACTAATAGCATTCTCATATCTAGTTGCGAAAATTTCGTCTAGCACCTCGTTGCGAGCTATCACGAAATCAAATTCATCGCTGATATTGCCTACTACTACAGTGCCGCTTATACTACCCTCATCGCCCGATTCGCTACCTCCATTACCATCGCCAGATCCGTTACCGTTTCCTTCCATCTCTACAGTTTCTTCTGGGTTATATTGCTGAGCATACTGGTTACTTATCTGAGTCATACGCTCAGCTAGTTCATCGTTCTCGGCTTCTTTACTATGAGCAGCTAGATAAGGAGCTATTTGCTCTTTCTCATCCTCATCAGCATTGTCATATAGCTCTTTCAGCTCTTTGGATACTATACCGTGGAGTGCTATTTTCTCCTCATATTCGAGCCCACTAAGGAAATACTCATAGTAAAACGCCTGAGTGAACTGATAAATAGTCGTCTTTACACCGTAGCGAATATTAGCGCCTATACTTCTTATAACTGATGACTTTTGCGATATAGTACGTAATCTCTGTATAACATCTACAACGTCCGTATTGAGCAATTTGCTCATCATATAAGCTGAAAATTCTCGCCCTTCGGC
>JBFHKR010000169.1:0-5409 GCA_041595255.1 Chlorobiota bacterium | reverse complement strand
TCGCACGGAGACGGTAAAGCTGATAATGATACTGGTTACCTAATTCTACGCTCAATACTCCGAAATAAAATAGCTAATTTCATCTATAGAATTATTCACCCTGATATAGGAATTGGGTTAGCCAGCGGCAGCTCCAAGAAAAGCCGTTCTTACACAGACACAAAGGACTATGGCGAAAACGAGGGAATGGTAAACTTCGCAAAAAAGAAAATAGACGAAGGGTTCGACTATGTGATAATGGGCCACCGCCACAAAAGATTAGAACTTAAGCACGGCAACGGAACTTATTATAACCTCGGCGAATGGATCCACGAACCCAGCTACGGCACATTCGACGGAAAGGAGTTTAGATTAGAGAGGGTGTGAAAGACTAATGAATAAATCATTATGATATCATATAATAATCATCTAATTTTGAGTTGCCAAATATTATGAATCTGTAAATGTCAAAAAACTTTAAAATTTGTGTCTCAGCTTTTCTAATTGCTATTAATCTCCTAATTGCTTTTAGCTATTATTCTATTCCTATCAACCCGGTTAATGAAGCTGACTCCAATACTGTAGTTAATAATTACAAAAATGATAATTCGACTCTCTATAATGTAATTATAACAGAATATTCATCTTTCAAAATTAGTACTAGTTTAGAAAGCTATTCGAAATCCAATAGTAATCTACAATTACTAGCAAACAAAGACATAGAGTTTAACATAGACTCTATTACTTCTTTTCTTTACAAACAAATACGTAAAGAATTATCTCTCCAAAGAAAAACAAAAATTCTATTCCCATTCCACGATTATAGTTAATTAATTCTTCATATCTACGATGATCTAAAACTTATTTGTAAATGGTTCTAGTTGATGACTACGAACCATATTGAAGTATAAATTAATAATAATTAGGAATATAAAAATGGAAATGAAAACATTTATTATGGTGTCTATTACTCTACTAGTAGTAGTAGTTGCACCTTTTGCGTTTGTGTACATAAAAAATAAAAATAAAAGTGGTAAATCGAACTCAGTGTTGAAGAAATACGCTATAGAGTATAACAGTAATATAGACCAATCAGACACTCTTAGCAATATAGCCATAGGTATAGATAGTATTCAAAAAAAGTTATTTTTTATTAGACACTCTAAAAATCATGAATTTGAGCAAATCATAAATCTAAATGATATAAAAGATGTAAAACTTATAAATGAGAAAAGAGCCGTTAAAATAGGTAAGTCAAGTACATTGGTCGTAGAAAAAATTGAAATAGTTTTAGTTAATAAGACCTCTAATAAGCCAAATAATGTATTGGAATTGTATAACGAGAATATTCATATGACACTAAGCGGCGAAGTACAATTGGCTAATAAGTGGGTTACAATTCTTGAGAACATCTTAAAATAGAATAGATTTGAAGTCTAGAAAATAACATAAAAAAAGCTCAGTGTTTTATTTCTAACACTGAGCTTTTTTAATATTTTGTCGATTAATTTGAATTAAATATTCAAAAAGACTGTAGATAATGGAACACTTTCGAAAGTCGATTTTGACACTAACATTATAAATATGTCCATTAAACTACTCTTTTACTATTTTCATGATTCTTTCACTTTTATTATAAATTAATAGTCCCAATTAAAATAGATTGATACTCAATTTTAGAAACTAAAACCCTGTAATAAGTTTTGTTATTGCCATATTTTCGAATAACACATTGACTTCAACGTTCGGGTTTTCATTTACTTGATTTTCCATATCCATGGTCAATGTACCAGTTATATAATAACTACCTACAAGTTCAGTAATACTAATATATTCTACTTTTGTAATTACAAGTGTTACATTTGTAGCTTCATATTGCTCTGTTCCAAAAGTAATATTCGAATAACTACCCCAGTTTAGTTTTTCATCATTTGCTGTATAAATATAAGTTCCTGTTCTAAGCTCGTTCATTTTCGCACTCAAATTCACTTTGTAATTATATTCAGTTATTGACTCTTCGAAAATACTTATATCTATTTGTCCGACTGTATTCGAATAAGTCCCTGATATAGAGTATTCATTCGGGGTTATCTCCCCACCTTTTCTTTCTATTATACGTCTATCCTGCTCATCGCCATTAACAGTGGTTATAATAGTAACTTTCCCATTTGGCGTTTCAACTTCATCACCTGGGTCAGTCGAACTATCATCTCCACAAGCTACTAATATAATTGAGAATAAAAATACCAAAATACTGAACTTTACAAGTTTCATACTATACTCCTATTGATTGTTTTTGTGTAACACAATATAAGGCAAATTAAAGTAATAAGGACTACTTTATTTTTTTAAGACTAGTTTAATTTATTTATTGGCTATTAATATTAATTCTTTCTTACTCATTCCAAGTCTATTGTCTTCAGTTTCTAAGTATTCTTTTACCTCTACTTTAAAACCGTTTTCTTCTAATCTCGACTTCAATCCAGAAACTGAATATATACGTAAGTGATCCTCTTGCCCAAAATGCGCTAATCTTCCCTCGGGAGTATTTATATTATTATCTTCGTATATATCACCATCTTTGAATGGTGTTTGTATATAGCAACTGCCATTAGGCCTAAGTATTCTATATAGTTCACTGATTGCCTTTCTGTCATCTGGTATATGCTCCAATACGTGATAGCAGATAACAATATCAAAGCTATTATCTAGTTCATCTATTGCTTGTATATCGTGCTTTTTATCTGCCTCGAACTCATCTTCGTAATCTGTAGTTACATAGCTTTTGGAGTTGCTATTAGCTATTCTATCGTTCAAACTTTTGGAAGGTGAGAATTGTAGTATATCTTTACCAGCAATTGATGGCTCTATTAGCTGCCATAGTCGGCGTGTACGTGGTAGGCTGCCACACTTCGGACAAAGTTTGTTCCCATTACTTAGGACTATAAACTTGTTCATTGTAAAATTGCAGATGTTGCATTCGTAGGCATTACCCCTGTACGAGAGGGAAACAAATCGTCGCAATAATTTATCGTTCTTCCTAATGAAAGAAACAGGTACAATTCTTTTGACAAGCTTTTTTATAAATTCGTACATTAAATGGATTGTTTATTTTTTTGAAATTCAAATTAAACAATTTTGTTGTTAATATTCGGCTAGTCTATAAACTCGATTTTGATGTAGGATAATTTGGGATTGTAAGATAACACCTTCCAAAATTGATAATAAATAGAAAAATATGTGGAATAAGATTTTTCCTTATAGTAAAAGTAATTCATTGACAAATCTGAAAAATAGGCTATCGTTTTAAAATTACTTTGTGAGTTATAAGGAATAGTGTCTGTAAAACTAAATGTTGAATTGAAAATATCGTGGTGACTATCAGAACCATTTTTATAACGTTTGTCATGTGAGTTTTTAAATGTAAAATTACTTATAGTTTGATTTAAAGTGTCTATTTCAAATAGAAGTATTCTCTTATCAAATATTTGACCATAGTCAGATTCTTCAAAATACTTTTCTATTCTAATTTTTCCCGCTCTTATAACTAATGTATCAATATACTGATCTTCATAGTTTGTATATTCTGTTTTGCTATAGTCAGGTGCATTAGTTTGACTATATTTATGGTCTAGCCCCATATTTGCTACATAAATTGATACCCTAATATGCTTACCATCAAATGCACTAGTTATTGTTGACATATCCAACTCAACAACGGTATCTTTTGTTAGAGCTTTGGTATAGTAATTCTTAGGTTTGAAACCATCAGAGTAAATAGTAAAACGATAGTCAAATTGTGATTGGACTTCTGCTTCCTTTACTAGTGAATGTGGTGTACTAGAGGTCGAAATAAGCCGTATATCTTGCCCATTGCTTGGTGTGTTTTTTATAAAAGTTTGTGATTTGTTTCTTGTTCTAATAGCATATACACCTTGGGGTAATCCTGCTACATTTAGCGTAATACTTCCAGAGATTACGGTCGAAGATTTATAGTGGACTTTGCCACTAATATCAGAGATTATTATTTCAGAACTATTCACGTTGATGTTTAGAATATCTTCTACTGGATTGGGATAAAGATGAAGACTATTTTTATTCGTCTGCTCTTCTACAGAACTTACAGTCTCGAAGAAAAGTGAATCAGTTAAATATAGCTTCTCTTCACCAGTATTCATATCGTGGACTAATATGCTATCTATTGGTAATTCTTCATTATAATACCTATCCACTGCCAAAAACTTAATGGAATGGGACCAGAGGGGTGAAACTATGAGTAGAAACGCGAATATGATTAATAGCTTTTTCATTAGTCTATAAACTCGATTTTGATGTAGGAATTATTTACGTCACATGATTGAAAATCCCAATTAGTGTAATGACCTAAGCAACCATAATTTGAATATTTCTGATTCTCTGATGAAATCATTGCATTTAGCTCTTTAAAGAACCCAAATATTATATTGTCATTACTCAAGTTATAAGGTACTAATTTTTCAAAGTTAAACACAAATAACTGTAATTCGTCATGAAATTCATTTATATTACTAGTCCTCACATTAGATTCTTTAGTCAATTTAAAATTACTAATTGTTTGATTCAGAGTATCAATGTCAAATTTAATCGTATGCTTTTCGAAGTTGTATTCATCTTCATTTTTATAATATTTCACTAGATTTACTTTACCATTTCTTATAAGCAAAGTATCAATTAAAATCTCTGTAATGTCATTACTACGGGTATATTTTATTTCTGGATCCTGATGTACTTTTATGCTATAATCCGAAATATAGTTTTTAATAAATAAAGTCACCCTAATATGTTTTCCATCAAAAGCACTAGTTATAGTTGACATATCCAACTCAACAACGGTATCTTTTGTTAGAGCTTTGGTATAGTAATTCTTAGGTTTGAAACCATCAGAGTAAATAGTAAAACGATAGTCAAATTGTGATTGGACTTCGGCTTCCTTTACCAATGAACTTGGTGAATTAGACGAAGAAAGTAGCCTTACATCTTGTCCATTGCTTGGGGTGTTTTTTATAAAAGTTTGTGTTTGATTGCCACTTCTAAAAGCATATACACCTTGGGGTAAACCTGCTACATTGAGTGATACATTTCCTGAGATTACGGTCGAAGATTTATAGTGGACTTTGCCACTAATATCAGAGATTATTATTTCAGAACTATTAGTATTGATGTTTAGAATATCTTCTACTGGATTGGGATAAAGATGAAGACTATTTACTTTTGTCTGCTCTTCTACAGAACTTACTGTCTCGAAGAAAAGTGAATCAGTTTGGTATAGCTTCTCTTCACCAGTATTCATATCGTGGACTAATATGCTATCTATTGGTACTTCTTCATTATAATACCTATCCATTGCCACAAACTTTATAGAGTGCGACCAGAGGGGTGAAACTATGAGTA
>JBFHKR010000168.1:0-5427 GCA_041595255.1 Chlorobiota bacterium | reverse complement strand
GGGGGGGTTATAACCCTCGTATTTTTCGTGCTATTTAGTACTATTACTACCGCACAAACACCACAATGGATATGGACACCTGGTACAACGCCACCACCAAGTTCATATCATACACCATATAGTACTGCTATAGGTAAAAGTATATCAACTCCAACTACTCCTTATTACTTTAGGCACATGAAACATTGGCCGGCTTTTTTGGTGCAATCACAAAATCCACCAGTGGAAAATAATATTACAAGAGCTATAGTTAGAATACAAGACAAAAGGTATGAAGAGAACAATGATTCAACAAGTTTTTGGGCTGGAGAGCCACAGATTCAATTTTGGTCAAATGAATATCACACTCAAAATGAATGGTGGATGGGTTCGATTCAAGGTGTAGCAGATGTTGTAAACCAAGACAAAGATATTTACTTGGGTAGTATGAATGTAGGTGGAGGGCTAGCTTTCTATTCAAGAAAAAAAGAATGGCTAATAAACCAAGGGAGAAATTTCCCAGTTGAAACAATGCGAATTTTAGATGATAAAGTAACAGTTGGGTCTAAATTAACTCAAAATAAATTTGCTGTAGTCCCTTTTGAAGGTTATGATCTTGCAAATCAGTTTGCCATAGATTATAAAGATGATGATGTAGATGCCTTACTCACGAAATTCTATAAAGCGACTGGAAATGTTGATGCAAACGGAAACCGTAAATCATACTCTTGGCATATTGAATTACCAAATATCAATATTGACGAACAATGGGAAACTTTAGGGGCATTAAATTTTTGTGCTAATAATACCTCCGTTGCTCCTGGTGAAGAAGGTCAGTCACTTCCTAGACTAGTTACATTCCTCAGAACAGGTAAAGTTGGAATAAAAAATGAAAACCCAAAAGTTGAATTACATGTCTTAGGTAAAGCAAGTATAAATGATCCAGTCACTAATAAGATAGTAACAGGTACACATTCAGATTATAGATTAGCTGTAGAAGGTAAACTAGTCGCAAAAGAAATAATAGTAACTGAAAGTAACTGGAATACATGGCCTGATTATGTATTCAAGCCAAACTATAATCTTATGTCTTTATTGGATTTAGAAAAAAGTATAAATCAAAATGGACATTTACCCGGAATACCTAGTGCAGAAGATGTTAGGGACAACGGAATTAATATAAGCCAATTGCAGGCAAAACTCTTAGAGAAAATAGAAGAACTTACCTTATATATGATAGAACTAAAAAAAGAAAATGATTTACTAAAGCAAGAAATAAATAAACTGAAGTAGGTGATAAAAATGAAAAATATAATAATAATAATAACAATTATTGCATTCGTAGGGTGCAAAGAAGAAACACCTACTGAAACTAAAATAACAATAAAAAAAGAATACACACTTGAAGAACTAGAAAATGATACTAATTGGGTTGAGGTTACTGATATTGATACAATCAAACAACCATGTATTTGGGGTAAGGCAATTGAACATGGTAAATTAATTAAAAATATGAATGAACTAAGGTCTGTATATAAAAAATCTGATTCCATAAGTACAAATTATTCAGAGTTCTGTTTTGATGCTGATTCTTTAGGAATAAACTTTAATAATAGATCTTTAATTTTATATTGGATTGATAGACATCCAGCGGAAATAGAAAGAAAAATATTCAGAAACGATAAACTTAAGCAATATATTTATGTAGCAGGATTTACTGGATTATTTGATGGATTCGATAATTCTACTTTTGGAGATAAAATAACGGTTTCTAAAGTAGAAGAAAATTATAGTTTTAGATTTGATACACTAAAAGTAAAGGAATAAATATAAGTGATATGCAGGCAAAGATGTTAGAAAAAATAGAAGAACTTACCTTACACATGATAGAACTTAAGAAAGAAAACGAGCAGTTAAAACAAGAAATAAATAAACTGAAGTAGGTAAAGAAAATGAAAAAAATAATATTAATAATAGCAATAATAGCATTCGTTGGATGCAAAGAAGAAGCACCATCAGAACCTAAAATAACAATAAAAAAAGAATACACACTTGAAGAACTAGAAAATGATACAAATTGGGTTGAGATTACAGATTTAGACACATTACTTAAATTTCCTTGTATTTGGAAGGATATTATTGAATTTGGTAGAATTGTTAATGACTTAGAAGAGTTTAAAGACATCTTCAAAGAGTCTGATGAGTTAGGAAGAGAATATACTGAATATTGTTTTGATGTAGATTCCTTTGATATTGAATTTAGAGATAGAACTCTCATTTTATATTATATTGACTGGCTGGATTTGAATGTTAAACGAAAAATCTATAAAAATAATATTTTAAAGACATACGTATATATAGTAGAATTATATAAAAGAACAGAATGGACAGCGCAATCGTTTGGTGATTTGATTACTTTGCCTAAGTTAGAGAGTAATTACACTTTCGTTTTTGATTCTGTTATTGTTGATAAGGAATAATATTATGAAGTACTTTATTCTTATAATATTATTAATTAGCGGTATAAATCTTCATTCTAATTCATTACCTTTTAGTTTTACTGATAGTTTAAATGTATTAAAACCGAAAGAAAGCATTGATTTATTAGTTACAGAAATTCCAGATATTTTAAGTTTAGTAAAATTTAGTGATTCACTTGATATAATTGGGATTCAGCATCCAGAATTCTACGGAAATGAATATAAGTTCGAACTTAATATAGAAGAAGTTGGGACATGGCTCGGCTTACACATGATAGAACTTAAGAAAGAAAACGAGCAGTTAAAACAAGAAATAAATAAACTGAAGTAGGTAAAGAAAATGAAAAAAATAAAATATCTAAAAAATACGCTTTTTGTAGTCTTTTTCTCATTGCTTCATTCTTGTAGTGATCATGGAACAAGTAACGATAGGGCTCCTTATGATGGGGAAGGGATTTATAAATTCATTTCTTTTGAAACTATTGACATACAAAGTCCAATGATTTTAGATACAAATTATAGACTTACAACTATATTGTCTTCAGATTTTGAGGTAGTGGGTAAAATTTATTTTTATCAACATTACCAGATTGATTTAAATGTACATAATGCAGAAAATATTAGTTTAAGTACGGATCCATTTCATAAAGAAGATTTCAAAATGAATTTTCATACAACGACAAGTAACAATCTATTCGAAATTATAACCGATATAAAGTTCACTACCGAATTTAATAAAAATTTTATTGAAGGATGCCCTTTTTCTTTAAAGTTACAGATTGATTCAATTTATATTGATTCTGATACTCTATATAGAAGTTCATTAGATATTGACAGTTTAAATTATCCTTTCATAGTACCTGAAAAAAGATGGTATGCACGAGGTCAACAAATGTATGACAGCACTCATTCTCAGTTCATAACCGACCTAGAATTCCTATCTTCATATTTTGGAAATCAATTACAAGACGAGATAATTTTTGATCCGATTAGATTATACAATGATACAATTTATATTGAGATGGGGCAATAATGAAAATCCTAACTTTTTTTTTAATTGTTCAAGTATTAACTGCTACACAATCTAAAATTAGTATTATTGAAAAAATTAGTGAGAATAATACCTTCGTATTTGACTCACTACAAATTAATTAAATAACCATTTAGGAGTTCTGAAATGAAAAGTGTATTAATTATTTAAATCTAAAGCCCAAATTGTTTTTTTCAGTTTGGGCTTTTTTTTGCAGATTATATTAGACTTTTCATTTCGGCTTCGCTCTATACAAGCACTTCGTTCAGATTATGAGGCGTATGCAATACGTCTCTACAATTGTTTAAATTCCTAATCATCTAAAGTAGAGATATTTCCTGGGTCTTCGCCTAGTGCTTTTGCTTTTAGTACTCTACGCATTATCTTACCGCTTCTTGTTTTAGGTAGCGAGTCAACAAACTCCACGGATTGCGGCTTTGCAATTGGTCCAACTTCTTTTCCAACGTGTTGAGTAAGTTCTAACTTCAATTCTTCAGTGGGATTAACTCCGTTCACTAATATCACATAAGTATATATAGCATTGCCTTTTAGCTCGTGTGGCAGACCAATAGCAGCAGCCTCTGCAACCGATGGATGGCTTACGAGTGCAGACTCTATCTCGGCAGTTCCTAATCTATATCCACTAACTTTTATTACATCATCTACCCGACCTATCACCCAATAATAGCCATCTTCGTCACGTTTTGCACTATCACCTGTCAAGTAATACCCTGGATATTTCGACCAATATTGAGTCTTGTATCTTTCATCATCACCATATATAGTTCTCATCATAGATGGCCACGGATTCTTTATAACCAGATTCCCCTCTTCCCCATTAGCTACAGGATTACCGTCATCATCTAGTATATCCATTAGTATTCCTGGGAATGGTCGCGTACCAGAACCCGGTTTAAGTGGAACTGATGGCATAGGTGTTATCATAAACATTCCTGTTTCTGTCTGCCACCAAGTGTCCATTATCGGGCATTCACTATTACCTATTGTCTCGTAATACCATCTCCACGCCTCTGGGTTTATAGGTTCGCCTACAGAGCCAAGTAATCGCAACGAAGATAGATCGTGACGCCTAGGCCAAGCGTCTCCGTATCTCATTAGTCCACGTATAGCAGTCGGAGCTGTATAGAGTATGTTAATACCATATTTTTCAACTATAGACCACCATCTATCTGGATAAGGGAAATTTGGAGCACCTTCGTATATCATAGATGTAGCTCCATTCAGCAATGGGCCATATACAATATAGCTGTGCCCAGTTATCCAACCTGGATCGGCAGCACACCAATATCTATCTTCATCATGAATATCGAATACATATTTTAGTGAAGTATAGGTCCCTACCATATATCCTCCATGAGTATGGAGAATCGCTTTTGGTTTACCTGTTGTACCCGATGTATATAGCATAAAAAGTGGGTCTTCTGAATCAAGTATTTCGGCCTCACACTTCGATGATGCAATAGGCATTTCCATTAACTTATGATACCAATGGTCTCTACCAGCTACCATTTCTACTTCATTTTTAACTCTTTGCACACAAATAATAGTATCTACATAACCTGAACGGTCAGCAGCTTCATTTGCAATTTTCTTAAGCTCTACTACTTTTCCTCTTTGGTAAGAACCATCGCAAGTGATAAGAACTTTAGATTGACTATTTTCAATTCTCTCGTGGAGTGCCTCGGTAGAAAAACCACCATATACAACGGAGTGAACAGCGCCAATCCTTGCACAAGCAAGCATAGCAATGACCTGTTCCATTACTCTTCCCATATATATAGTGACTCTGTCACCTTTTTTTACTCCAAAGCTCTTAAGCACATTTGAGAATTTACTTACTTCTCTGTGCAAAGCGAAGTAAGAAACAGACTTAGTCTCCCCTTGCTCTGATTCCCATATATAAGCAATCTTATTTCT
>JBFHKR010000167.1:0-5493 GCA_041595255.1 Chlorobiota bacterium | reverse complement strand
TACTTCACTCAAGATGTAATATTTACTGATACTCTAAAAGTATTTATATCAAATGACTGTGGTGAAACTTACGACTTGTTATTCGAAAAAGCTGGTGAAGATCTAGCTACTGCTAGCCAACCAATTGTAAATCCACTGAATATAGCTTCTGCAATATTCGTTCCTAATAATAATGAATGGGGAACTATCAATATTGATCTATCGGATTATAGTTTTCAATCTAATTCGACATTGAAATTCTCTTTAGTTTCTGGTCAAGGTGGCACTATTTATATTGATAATATTATTATTGGTGATGCTCCCACTTCTGTGGAGTCTATAGCTAAAAAGACATTTACTATCACACCAAATCCAGCTAAATCGAATATCAAAATTGATGATAATTATCAATCAGCTGAAACAAAATATACTCTTACTTCAATTACTGGCAATATAATTGATAGTTTTGATGTGAATAACAGTATGAACATAGATGTCAACAAACTGAATAGCGGAGTTTATTTCATAACTAAGACCAATGGAAATAGTTCTGAAACTCATAAGTTTATAAAAGAATAATCAATTTAGATTAATCGGATTTGAATGAAATATTATAACAAAGCATTAAGTAATTATGTGAACTTCAAGGGAAGAGCCAGAAGAAGAGAATTCTGGCATTTCCTGCTTGCGAATTTCATTGCTTACTTAGTGCTTTCTGTTATTGAAGTGGAATTAGGAATTGCTTATTATCTTACATTTGCGTTTCTTGCATTTATTTTTTTACCTACTGTAAGCGTAACTGTTCGTAGATTCCATGATATAGGTAAGTCCGGCAAATATACAGCGCTATATTTACTATTATTCATAGGCGCAGTTATGATTATGTATTATGCTGTTCAAGAAGGTGACGAAGGTACTAATAAATATGGCGAAAGCCCTAAGGCCTAAATTTCTATTTCTTTATAAACTTTTGTTTTATAATCCCTTCTGATGATGATAGTTCAATAATGTAAGTACCTGGTGTTAGTCTCGACACATCTATTGCTGTACTAATTTCAGTTGAATTATAGACCTTTTCGGCATTCAAATTATAAATAGTAATAGACTTAAGTTCATGTTTAGTATAATCTAAACGAAGTTCATCAGAAACTGGATTAGGTGAGATTATACCGTATTTATCATCTAATAATTCATTTACTGATGTCTGAGTCGAGTTAGTAAGCCAATTATACCCACTTTCTAATATAGCCCAATCGCTTTCTATATCATCTAATTCTGCAGCGAACTCGGTACCGTCTCTATCGTCACTTTCCTCTAATTCTAAGTGTGGTCCAAGCAATAGCACTCTTCCTTTCTTATATTCAAAGTTTATAACAGCTAGTGAATTATTAGCCGAATCCCAAGTTGCGATAGTGTCTATCTTTACTCCGGGATTGGGTGTAAAAATAGGTCCTCCATAATATAATACGGAGATTTTATCTTTGCTACCTTTGTTTATATTATTATTCTGATTTAGCGATATGTCGGTCATTGTATAGTTGGGCCAAGGTGCAATATAATTCAACGAACCGTACGCTGTACCGTCGAAAAGTCCAAATTCATAAGGATACACACCACCTTCCCAAGCAACAGTTTTTGATGCGAAATAAGCACCAGCACAGATACCAATATACCCTCCTCCGTTAGCTACATAATCTCTTATTTCGTCTACAGCATCTAATGAGATAGCAAGTTGATAATTGTATGCATAACCACCCGGAAAGACAACAGCGAGTGCTTCTTTGTTCCAAGTGTTAGCATTCAAATCAGCAGCATATAATCGTGTATGAGTTACATTCTGGTTATCGAAAAAATGTTCTAATGCTATTATCCCATCTTCCCAAGCACCATCGTCAGAGTAGATTAGTACTTCTTGTGATTGTAAACTAATTGATAATAGTATAAATGTAAATAGCGTACGTAGTAATTTTTTCATCTTTTACAGTTTTATAATTTTATATGTGTATTTAATATAATGATTATTAGTTAGATATATTTTATAATTTTAATAAAAAAGAGACCCAAAATGAAAGAAAAAATAATAGCAAGATGCCCTTGGTGTGGTGATGACCCTCTATATGTGGAATACCACGACAAGGAATGGGGGAAACCACTCCACGATGACCAGAGACTGTTCGAATTTTTACTCCTAGAATCTTTCCAAGCTGGTCTGAGTTGGATTACTATACTAAGAAAGAGAGAGAATTTCCGAAAAGCCTTCGATAATTTTGATACTAGAAAAGTAGCTAAATACGGCGATGAAAAAATAGAAAGGTTACTCTTAGATAGTGGGATAATAAGAAATAGAGCTAAGATAGAAGCCGCGATAAATAATGCAAGAATTTACCTTGAAATACAGAAGGAGTATGGCTCATTCGATAAGTATATATGGCAATTCGTTGACCACAAACCAATATTGAACCAAAGAAGGGAATTAACGGATATTCCTGCTATAACACCCGAAGCAACACAAATGAGTAAAACACTCAAAAAGCGTGGATTCAAGTTCATAGGCCCGACAACCTGCTACGCTTTTATGCAGGCAACGGGAATGGTAAATGATCACTTCGTTGACTGCGACTTTTATAATTAAAGTATTTCTATTTTTTATATATTGTTCAATTGGTAATTAACAAAAAAATAGAAAAATGATGAATAGAATCTTAATTATATTATCGAGTATCATATTATTTATTTCGTGTAGTGATGACAAATCAACTACTCCAATTATAGATAATGAAGAACCGAAAGTAAAACAATATTACTCACAATATCATTTTGAAAACAATCTCGAAGATAGTGGTTTGAATGAATATCATGGAACTGCCGAATATACTACATTCGTTACCGACAGGCACGGCAACGGAAACGCTGCAATTTATTTTGACGGTAGCAATAGTGTGTTATTACCCTATGATGGTATGCTAGATTTCGAAGGTGATTTTGCCATAAGCTTTTGGGCGAAAGTTGGAGAGCAAAACAATATAAAATCAAGCTCACACTATGATATTATTTCTAATTCGGTATGGTTCGTTGGGTCTTACTTTATAGGTGTTAACTCATTCGAACAGTACCAAACAATGTCTTGGAATGCCCAAGGAGATGGTATAAGACTAGCATATGATAAAGAAAAATACTTCGATGATAAGTGGCATCACATTGCTTACAACTTTGAACTCATCAATGACGAAACGACTATTGCAACTCTATACATAGATGGTATCCAAAAACAAAGAGATGAAATACATACTCCAGTTAAGAAGAATTGGCAACCAAGAATTGGCGCTAGAGTTGATTTAGAAGCTTACTTCACTGGTTCATTAGATGATCTGATAATATCTGATAGTTTGTTTACTAAACAAGAAATAGAAGAGCAAGCCGGTCTAGTTTTTATTGAGGATTAACCCTCGACCACAGCTTTTATTTGCTCCAACATAGCTGGTAAACCGTCTTGTGTGTGCTTGTGGCTTTCTTCACTACGGAAGCCCTCTTGTACCCAAGTGAAAACGCTTTTGCCTTCACCTATTTCGTCTATCTTATAGGTAACTATGAAATAGTTTTCTAGCTTATCTTCTAGCCCCGAAAAGCTACTCCAATAATTGTATTTTAGTAATTCATTCGGCTTGTTTTCCAATACATTGCCTTTGTCCTTATACTGATGACCCTCATATTCCCCTTGGAATATAATAGGACTACCAACTTTCCAATCGGTTATAGTCTCGGTTCCGTACAGATATACTTTTATCTTTTCTGGGTTAGTCATTGCATCCCACACTTCAGCTGGGGTTCCTTCTATTTCTATGCTATGTGTTACACTTAGGTCTTTGTTCATTTTTGTTACCTAGTTTGTTTTACTTTATTTCTTTATAACTTTTGAATAAAACACGCCATCGTTATTAGTTACTCTTAGGTGATAAAAACCCGTATATAAACTCTCTAGACTAACTACGCTATTGCCATTAGTGACAGTACCACTAAATACTACATTCCCCAGATTGTCGTATATACTCACATTATAAACAGAGTTCTCTAGATTTCTTATCTCTAATCTATCGTTAGTAGGATTCGGATATACGAATAAACCCAAATTCTCTTTCGATTCCCCAACAGATGATTCGGTTTTAGAAACTACTCTTATCTGCATTGTTGATTCTTTCGAAGAACCATCATCATTAGTAGCAACTAAAGTGACCATATATTTGCCTGGAGTAGAGTATAAGACATTTGGGTTTTTCTCTGTAGATGTAGCTGGCGAACCTCCTTCGAATGTCCACTCCCATTTGTTTGGGCTACCACAAGAAATATCAGCAAATTGTATAGACTCTCCTTCTCTGATTAGTTCTTTGTCGGCAGTGAATTGCGAACTAGGTACATTAGGAATATAGTGATCATAAGTTCCAGTTTCTTTCAGATTACTTACTTTCCAAAGTGAATTTCTTGTAGGGTGAGTAGTCAGTGCTTTCAACATTCTTTCTACTTGACCTTGCGTAAACATACTATAGCAAGCAGTATAATCCATATAATTATCACCATTTACCGTATGTCCACAGCTTTGTGTACCATCCTCGCATCCCGCTGATTGTAAAGTAGATGGAGTATCATCTACTTCATCATTCTTGCCATCGCACCCACCTTCGAAAGTATGTGCTAGGTTCAACCAATGCCCAACTTCGTGAGTGAAGACCGATTGGAAATTTTCATCAGCAAAAGAGCTACCTTTATTACCCAGATAGACATTGTTGAATACGATTCTTGCCAAATTATTCCTTGACATTGTAGTATTAGGATACCAAGCTACTCCCGAATAATTAGTCACACCGTCATTATAAATATCATTCATTACATAAATATTCATATACTTGTAGTTATCCCAAGCATAAGCTTTCACGCTATCATCATAATCTTTGTGATTGCCGAACCCTGTATTTTTTGGGTGATAAGTTGCTCCGTTAGTGGGATTACCCTCTGGGTCTATAGTTGCTAGAGCGAAGGTGATATTCATTTTGCCTCTAATATCTAAGAAGAAAGGATCAACATCGTCATAATCGTCGTTCAAACCATTTAAATCTCTATTGGCTATATCCAACGCAGATTGGAGCTGTTCTAAAGGGACAGTTGTCTCGGCATCGTCCGCAAATACATGAAATACAACTGGTATCACATAGTGCTGTACGCAGTCAGATGAATCCGTGATACTATAGTATTGGCCCTGAGTTTCATTGTCTTTCTCTTGGTAATAGTCTAGTTCATCGACATTGTATGTTGGGTTAAAACCGCACTTAATATCTGATACAGATTGTACTTGTTGTGAGTACGCATTAAGCATAGCTGTTGCTAATAAGAGGGTAATAGTAAATAAATATTTCATAATTTCTACATGTTTATTGTTTTTCTATTTTGTAATATAAGGAATTAGAAATTCCTTCACAAAAATCTTTCTTCCAATATTTCAAACCAATTTTTTCTAATACTCTT
>JBFHKR010000166.1:0-5509 GCA_041595255.1 Chlorobiota bacterium | reverse complement strand
TGCTCCTTCCATCTCTACGCATAGTACATCAGGTAGATCTGTACGGAATCTCTCTATCTCGGCATTATCGGAGATGAATCTATCGCCACTGGCTATATTTCCAATATAAATAGTAGGGGAGTGCAAACCAAATTCTTCTGTCAGCTCATTGTCTAATTTGTTCTCAGCTAAGTATTTATTGGCGGCAAATGTTAATCGTTGACTTATCGTTTTATCCGAATCGAAATAAGTCTTGTCCATCAGTGGAATTTCGTATTTCGAAAAGATTGGAGTAGCATCCATATCATGCTGTATTAGACTTTCGCCGATTACTATATCACCGATATTCAACCGCTTATCCAATCCACCGGCAACCCCTGAGAAAATGATCTCATCAACCCCGAATTTTACTATTAGTGCTGTTGCAGTGGAGGCAGCTGCGACTTTCCCCCAGCGAGAGAACACTACCACGACTTCCTTACCGTATAATTTCCCTACGAAATATGTTCGCATACCTAATACTATTTCGCTTTCTACTTCCATCTGCTCATGAAGTAGGTGTATCTCTTCGTGCATGGCACTCATTATTCCGATTGGCATCAATTATTTCCCATAATCTATTTTTATTACTTCGCTTATACCATCTTCGTAACTTGTGGGTGTTATCCCAAATTCATTCTCGAATTTCGAGCTATCGAATACATAGTCTCTATCATACTGATATAGCATCTCTACTGACTCTCGCATAATTGACATGAACAGCCCCATAATCTTTACTATAAAACGAGACGCTAATTGAATTTTAGGAGTTGCTCCAAGTTTATCAGCAGCTAAAGTAATTAATTCTTTCCCTGTCAGTGGATTAGCGGTAGTTGGTAAATGCCAAACTTGACCGTATGCCTTATCTGAGTTGCCAAGTAGAGCTGTTGCTTTGCCGGCATCGGCTGTATAAGTGAACGAATGTTTATGTTCGGTACTACAAAGCCAGTTAGCTTTTTTTCCATTATTGAGTGGTTTGAAAACAGTCTCATTTAGCAAACTTGTACTTTTAGGAATGCCCGGCCCATAGAAATCTGCGGAACGTGCAATCAGTGCTTTCAGACCATCATTCTTCACGGCTTCCAAAATCATATTAGCAACTTCAGCTCTAACCTTGCCTTTTTTACTAGGTGGATTGTTTGGGGTACTTTCAGTCATTTTACCAATGTGATTTTCATCATACATATATACATTATCGAAGAAAACCAACTTACAGCCCTCCTCTTTTCATATCTCTATCACGTTTTTCATGAACTTAGGCCATGTTTGTTGCCATACTTTTGTGCTATACTCAAATCCGATGGTTACGTACACAACATCAGACATTGAAATTGCATTTTTGAGTTGTTCGTAATCCAGTAAATCAGCTTTTACCAACTCATCGGACTCATTTACTTTTTTCGGGTTTCTAGCTACTAATCTGATCTTATCTGTGTATTGTGGAAGTGCTTTAGCTAATTCTATACCAATTATCCCACTTGAACCGAGTATTGTTTGCATTGTAATTTCTGCTTTATTGTGGTTATTTGATTACAAATTAGAGAATTTGATTTATAATATTTAGAAAAATATTGTAACTAATCAGACAATTAATGTTAATTAGTAGAAACAATAAATACAAATTAGAAAAAGTATTTTAAAAAAATGACTCTGTAACCTCTAATAACACACAAGTTTATAAATTAATAGCAAAGTGTAAACGATACGTTTACACCTAGAGAATAATTAGTTTTAGTTTTGTCTTAAGTTAGTTAATCTAATAATATGAATATTTATTTCTGTCTATTGTCAATTTGAAATCAAACGAAATATTAGGATTAACAAATAAAAAATATTAATTAATTATTGGAGTTCTTATGAAGTATTTATTTATTCTCGCTGCTTTATTATTTATATTTAATAGTAATGCAAATTCTCAAACTGTATGGTGTGGTGGTCCAAATAATCTAACTCCCCCTAAAAAACTCACAATTACATTTCCAGCACTTACAGGAATTAATTGTCAAAATAAGGATGTAGATGTATATTATTGTTGTTCTTATGAGCCTGTTTCAGGTTTAACTACAATTGATATTAAAATGTATGGTATTTGGGATTTAGACTGTTGGGTTGGTCAAGACTTTAGTGACCCAGCTTTAATGGCCGAATTTCAAAGAAAGACAATTGAACAGCTTGTAATTGACAATTCATTAGCTTGTAATTTGTCCATTGTTCCTAGTTGTGAAAACCCACCTTATTTTAGTTTTATAGATGTAGTAAGTTCTAGCTGTTTTAAGATTGTCAAAGAAGAAGGTGGTTTGTTAAATATAGTTGCCTGCGAAACTACAGGTACTTGTGTATATAATTATTCGACGTGTATAGACTATTCGAAAAACCCTGCAGAAGTTAAGGTTTTTGATAATAACTATACTTTTTTAGGTACACATGATCAATCATGTGAAGATCTTGAGCTAGTTCTTGATCCTCAATATGTTGAAATCATTGATGGTTCCATTACTGTAGAGCCATATACTTCTGATTGTCATACTGTATGTGAATAATTATTTAGTTATATTTGAGGCAAGTATCAATTACTTGCCTTTTTTTATTAATTTTTCTTTAATATGATATTATGAAATATTTAGTCCTGCTATTTGTTATTAACTACTCTCTATTTTCGAGTGAATATTATACTTACGATTTGAATTCAAATCTTGTTGATTCGTATAAATTATCAGATAATCTATTTTTGATAGAAGGAGATATGAAATCATGCCTTTTGTACAATTCTATTACTAAGGAATACAAAGAATTATACACGAACCATCTAAGTAAGATAACTTCAGTTGAATTAAACAAAGACATATTATACATTGGTAGTTCTCAAGATTTGACCGTATTGAATATTAACAATAATAGTTTAATAAAAGATATAGAATTAAGTTCTCCTGTCTCTGAAATATTTGAACAAAATAATCATTTATTCATTTCCAGGAAAAATGGAGTTATAGATGAATTATCTATAAATTATACAGAACAAGCTATTGAATACAAAAAAGTAGATAGTATAAGCAATATAATTTCTAAAGTAAAATTAGATGACAAATTATATTTGCTCTCTTCAAATAATAGTCTATATGAGTTCGATGGTAAATTGAAATATGTAAAAACAATTGAGAATGAAGCAAACCCATTAAGAATTGTTAGTATGAATAATAATCTTTTTTTCATTTATAAATATCAATTTGAAATATATTCAGAGACATTTGAATTCGTTGAAAGAAATTTTCTAAATACTCAAAACTATGCTATAGTCGAAGATGGTTACTTTACTAGTAGTCTTTCTGGTAATACTATCACACTAAAAAAATATGATTTTGAGAAAAATCTTTTAGAAACAAATAATAATGAAATTGATATTTATCTGAGAATTAATAATATTAATTCAATGTTTTCAACAAAAGTTAATGTTATTATAATAGGAGATAAAAAACTAATTGTAGAATTCGACAAGCCGGATTTGGTGTTTCAGAATCGATCAGCAATTCATTTAACAAATAGACTTGAGTTAGGTAATATTTCATTTGCAAACAAACGAATAGGTGCTTATGGGACTAATGAAAGTTTTCTATTTATTACTGAAAATGGTGGTGCCACTTGGAAGAGTATAGACAAGACTGAAGATATGGTAAAAATTAATTATGAATTTAACTATGTAAAATATTTCGATTCAACTTCATTTATTGCTTTTTCGAATCCCTATAATGGTACTTTCTTGTCAAACAATAATGGTAAAACTTACAGAACGATTAGTACCCCCTCTAATGGTTCTGCTTACACGATACCTTTTATAAATAAGTATGAGGATTATACAATATTCACAAATTCATATACTGGAATTCCCGTTGGTCATGGACTTTATATAGCAAATTATAATGAGGAGTATGAAAGTTTAAAAGATACATTTCTAGTAGGGTTTTATATTTTAGATGCTGCAATGATAAATGAAGTGATGAATATTTTAGTTTATGAAAGAATTAATGGATTTACATTTAAATATTCAATTATAAGAACAGATGCAGAAATGAGTTTTATTAACCATGATACTAAATTCTATGATTACGAGCAGGTCTATGCCATTGAAGCAATAGGCAATAGCAATTATATATTAGTGAGAGGCAATGATGAACCAAATAAGCAATATTTACTTAAGGCTGATAAAATGATGACTAAGCTAGATACCTTGAAAGTGTTAGATAATAAGTACTATTATGAAACCTATACAAACAATAACAAGCTATATATCAAAGATTCATTACAGCGAATTTATTATTTTGATGAACAGAGTAATGAACTAGAGCAAGTAATCGCATTAAATGATACTGTGAAATTTAAAATGAATGTCAAAATATTCGATGATGTAATTTACTCAAGTTATAAAGGTGCATTATTAAAATCTATTAAAGTAGCTGAGTTAAGTGAAACTACAGGTGCTTCAATAGAAGAAATACCCTCATTCTATATACATAAATCCTATCCAAATCCTGTCAAAAATAATTTTAGAGTAAGATTAGATTATGATTTAACTTTGAATCTTAATGAAATTATTGTAAAATTTTATGACATTACAGGTGCTGAAATTAGTAAAAATATTGATTTTAAAATTAATAACTACAACACCTTTAGTTTAGAAGTTGAATCAGATATTTCTAATTTGAATAATGGAGTCTATTTCATGCAATTGAAATTTGGAAATAAAACTGAAACTGTACCTTTTGTGAAAGAATAACATCAGCCATCATAACAAAAAAAATTAGGTTTATTTCCTCACCTATAAACAATCTTATCTATCTCACGCATCATTTCGTTGGCTGATTTGTCCCACGAAAATTCTTTTGCCCATTCAACTGCTCCAGCAGAAAGTTTTTGGAGCAATTCGGGATTGGTTATTAACTCTTCTAGCTTTTGGGTTAATTCTGGTACGTTTCCATATTTATACAAATCGCCAGATAGGCCTACTTTCACAGAGTCACGCAATCCGGGTGAGTCCGCAGAGATGATTGGTGTACCACAGGCATTTGCTTCTATGTTGGTTATTCCCCATCCCTCTTTCATCGATGTATTGACTACTACGTGCGATTTGCCTAGTAAATCTACTTTCTCCTCGTCCGTCACGAATCCGTGGAACTTTACCTTATCGGAGTACCCGCCCTTGCTTGCTAATTCTTCTAGCTTAGGTCTGTAGTCGCCACGTCCGATTATCTCTAATCGAATATCTGGGTATTTCTTCTGTAATATCTCGAAGGCGTCGAACATATTGTCAACAGACTTATATTTTTTCAATCGCCCGAAGTAGGTGATAGTGAAGTTTGGGTTTTTCGGTACTACTGCCATCGGGTACATTTCTTGTTCAATAGCATTGTGGACTATAGCGATTTTATCTTCATCAAACCCACGTCTTATAAACTCGTCCTTTGTACTTTGCGATACTGTGACAATTGGATGCTTTTTG
>JBFHKR010000165.1:0-5610 GCA_041595255.1 Chlorobiota bacterium | reverse complement strand
TTTGCATTACAATACTTAGCTGATATATTTGAAAGCAATGGAAAGTTAGAAAATTTACAAAAGTTTGTATCAGATAACGCTATGAAGAATTACAACTTAACTTCCAATAATAAGACAGTTACTTTAGTTAAGGGAGAATTTACAATTCCAGAAAAATACGGAAATGTTGTTCCATTCAACTCAGGCAAAAAATTGAATTGGATAATTGAAGAGGTGAACTAATGGTGATTCAAATAATGGGTACAAAAAAGTGTAGTGACACTAAAAAGGCAATGCGTTTTTTTAAAGAAAGAAGAATTGAGCCCCACTTTAGAGATCTAAATGAAAAAGAATTAAGCCAAAAGGAATTTGATAATATTGCAAATAAGATAGGTACTGACAATTTATTAGATACTTCAAGTAAAGAATATAAAGACAAGGGTTTAGAGTATATGGTATATGACATAAAAGAAGAAATACTGGCAAATAATAATCTGATCATAACACCAATAGTCAGATACGAACGTAATGTAACCTGTGGTTACGAGCCATCTGAATGGAAAAAATGGGTGAAATAGAAAGATGATATTTAAGACAAGAAAACTAGTAAGTCCACCTGATTTAAATCCAGCGAATACATTATTCGGTGGACAGTTATTGAAATGGATAGACGAAGAAGCAGCAATATACGCTATGTGTCAACTAGACGATAATCATATAGTTACAAAATATATGTCTGAAATCGACTTCATAAGTCCAGCATTTAATAATGACATAATTGAGATCGGATGTGAAACCGTCAAGGTTGGGCGTTCATCGATTACAATCAAATGCGAAGTTCGAGTTAAAGACACCAAAACCACGATAATAAAAATAGATGAAATTGTATTAGTTCACGTTGATCCCAACGGTAGACCACGAGCACACGGCAAAACAATTGAAACGCTAAAGGAAAATAAAGAATGAATTTCAAAACTAGAAAATTAGTTAAGCCACCTGATTTGAGTCCTTCCGGAGCACTTATGGGTGGTGTATTGATGGAATGGATAGACGAAGAAGCATCTATTTTTGTTATGTGTCAGCTAAATGATAATCACGTTGTTACCAAATATATGTCAGAAATAGAATTTGTTAATCCTGCTTTCAGAGGTGATATAATTGAAATAGGATGTGAATTGATTTCTTTAGGACGAACCTCAATTACATTAAAATGCTTAGTCAGAGTTAAAGATACACAGACGGTGATTGTAACAATTGATAAGATTGTATTTGTGAACGTGGATAGCAATGGTAGAACAAAGCCACATGGCTTAACTATGGAAATGTTGGATAAAAATACTAACCAACAGTAATATAATTACCCTTTTTTTCGTGAATAGAGTAAGTTCTAGCAGTTTTTGGATAGTTGTTTATACCAGTGTCTATAATATCTTCGGCAACGCGTTTAGCATCGTTTATGATATCCTTATCGTTGACTAAGTCAATAAACTTAAATTCAGGCATACCTGATTGTTTAGTCCCAAGAAAATCTCCAGGCCCACGAAGTTCCAAATCTATTTCTGATAATTCGAACCCATCACTAGTTTTCTCCAACGCGCTAAGTCTCTTAACTGTTGGTATATCTGTTAAATTCTTCACAAACAATTGTTTGTACTTTTGTGAAGCAACTAGTATACAATACGATTGGTATTCTCCCCTACCTACACGGCCACGTAATTGGTGCAATTGAGATAATCCAAATCTTTCCGCATTTTCTATGAGCATAACAGTTGTGTTAGGTACATCTATTCCAACTTCAATAACAGTAGTGGATATGAGTATATCATACTTCTTATCAGAGAAATCTTTCATTACTTCATCTTTCTCTTTCCAATGCATTTGCCCATGCAGTAATCCGCACTTCAATTGAGGAAATATCTGCTTACTTAGAAGTTCATAGTGTTCTACAGCTGACTTTAGCTCAAGTTTATCAGATTCTTCCACAAGAGGATAAACTATATATGCTTGTCTCCCCTCATTTACTTGAGAGTTAATAAACTCATATATCTTGGGTAAGTCGCTTTCGAATCTAACCTTAGTGATTATTTCTTTTCTATCTTTTGGCTTAGATTTGATAGAAACAATCTGTAAATCTGTATATTTAGTCATTGCCAATGTTCTAGGAATAGGAGTAGCTGTCATAAGTAACATATGTGGTACTGTGCTTTCATCTCCTGATTTTTTACCTAGCTCTTTTAATAATGAGCGTTGATCGACTCCAAACCTATGTTGCTCATCTATTACAACATAACCTAGGTTATTGTACTCAACTTTATCTTGGAAAAGTGCATGAGTCCCAATAATTATATTAGTAAGTCCAGATTCTATTTTACCTAATGTCTCTTTTTTATCTTTAGCTGAGAGTCCCCCAACTAGTAATTCGGTTCTAATTGAATCTGGTAGTATGCTCTGTAAAGTTTGATAGTGCTGCTTTGCTAAAATCTCTGTCGGAGCCATAAGTAATGTCTGATGACCACTCTCTACTGCCATCATCATAGAAACAATTGCAACAATAGTCTTACCTGAGCCAACATCACCTTGTAGCAAGACATTCATCGGTGTAGTTGAATTTAATTTCTTCCAAATCAAATTCAAAGCATTTTTTTGATCAATAGTTAGTTCGAAAGGAAAGCTTTTAAGTGTATCCTTTGCTAACTTTAAGGATTTTCCCATTGGGACAGCTTTTTCAGTTTTTACATATTTATCCTGTTGAGAAAGAATCGTCAACTGATAAAAGAGCATTTCCTCGAACTTAAAACGTTTTTGAGATAATTTTAATAAACTTGTACTAACCGGGAAATGTAAATTTTCAGTGGCAGTTTGTATATCAGGAACTTCTAATTTTTCTAATATTTCTTTATCAAGTGTCTCACTTACGCTACTTAGATATTGATCTAAGCAATGACGAATCATATCTCTTAATGCACGGTTTCTTATTCCTACTTTTATAAACGAGGTAGGTAATTTGTATAGTGGTAATATTCCCTCTTCTTTAAATTCTTTCAATTCATCTATATCAATCTTATCTATTTCAGGATGAGTAAACGAGATGCCAAACTTTGATTTATCAGGCTTACCGCTTATAAGTAGCTTGTCGCCAATTTTGTAAGTATTTTCAAAAAAATGAACGTTAGCCCAAAAATTAATCTTTGCTTTACCTCCACTATCATCTGTAACCGAAAGTGTAAACAATTTACGCCTATTTCTAAAATTTTGTAGAGATTTATCGACAACATCAACTATAAAAGAGTATTCGACGTTTTTGAAATCTTCTTCGTAATCAAAAATATTATTAGAACTAAAAAATAACTTTTTGCTAAGAGAAGATAGAGTAAATGAAGAATCGCGATTAATATAATCACGTGGAAAATAATTTATCAAGTCTAACGGTTGATAAATATTCTCTTTCGCTAAGGCTTGTGCTCGTTTTGGCCCAATCCCTTTAATAAATTGTAAAGGTAAATCATTAGAAATAGGTTTGTTCATCTAATCGTATTGATTATATTTCAAAAAAATAAATACCACTAATCCTAAATATATGGAACTCTTATTAATTTACTTATTTGTCGCTGTATTTTTTTCCTTCCTTTGTTCTTTTTTGGAAGCTGCTTTATTAAGTACGACTCATAGCTTTATCAGTGCAGAAGTGATGGAAAACCGTCCTTATGCTCTAAAATTAAAGCGTTTCAAAGATGAAGTGGACAAACCACTTACTGCCATACTGACACTTAACACCTTTGCCAATACTTTTGGTGCAGCTGGTGTAGGAGCTCAGGCTCAGAATATATGGGGTACTGAATACTTGACTGCTATTTCAATAGCTTTGACACTTATTATACTTATAATCTCAGAGATAATTCCAAAAACCATCGGTGCTGCTTATTGGAAACAATTTGCACCATTTATAGCTTATGCATTGCAAGGAATGATCTGGATACTTTACCCATTCGTAGTATTAGCACCTTTTATAACTAAGAGGTTCAAAGTAAAAAAAGAAGGGAGCGAAATCAGTCGTTATGACATACACATGATGACTATGTTAGGTGAAACGGAAGGTGTATTAGATCGAGAAGAATCTCAGATAATACAAAATTTGCTTCGTTTTGACGAGATAACTGTCCATGATATAATGACTCCTAGAACTGTAGTTGTTTCTGAAGATGAAAATACTACAGCGTCTGAGTTTTTTAAAAATTTAAAATTCAGACATTTTACACGTATCCCACTATATAATGAATCAGTAGAAAATATCACAGGATATGTAATAAAAGAAGATTTGATTAATGATATAATAGCAAAGCAAGGTAGAAGCAAACTAGTCAAATTCAAACGCCCTATTAGGTTTATCTCTATAGATGATACATTACCTACTGCTTATGAGCAATTTATACATAACAACGAGCATATAGCCGCTGTATATGATGAATACAAAGGATTCTCTGGTATATTGACTATGGAAGATATAATAGAGACTCTACTTGGTGTTGAGATAATGGATGAATATGACTCTACTGAAGATTTGCAACAATTTGCTAGAAAAAATTGGGAAAAAAGAGCCAAAAAGCTCGGTATTATCTCTGAAGATGATGATAAAGATATAATAAAATAAAGGAAAATAAATGAAAATAGTATCTTGGAATATAAACGGTTATAGATCAATATCAGGACAAAACCCTAAATTAAGATATGGTGAGAAAGTACAAATAAATGATTTATTCAACTATGTAGAAAAAGAAAATCCAGACCTATTATTAATGCAAGAAACTAAATCTGAAAAAGAACAGATAAAAGAACATCTGCTTGCTCCAGAAGGGTATAATTCATATTTCTCAGCTTGTAAGATAAAAAAAGGATACAGTGGGGTCGGTATATTCAGTAAAAAAGAGCCAGAGTATATCAATGATAGTATAGGAGTTGAGCAGTTCGATAATGAAGGTAGGGTAATAGAAATAGGAATAGATGGTATATCTTACTTCAATGTATATTTCCCTAATGGGCAACAAGGACCCGAACGAGTGCAATACAAACTAGATTTCTATGATGCACTATTCGCCAAAGCAAATGAAAGAAGAAAAGAAGGGAGAAAAGTAATAGTAAGTGGTGATTATAATACTGCGCATACCGAAATAGACCTAGCACGACCTAAAGAAAATGAACAAACTTCTGGTTTTCTACCTGAAGAGCGAGTAAAGCTAGACGAGATATTTGCCATGGGATATTCGGATTCATTCCGTTTATTCAACAAAGAAGGTGACAACTACACTTGGTGGTCACCACGTGGAAGAGCTAGAGAAAGAAATGTTGGATGGAGAATAGACTATCATTTCGTGAGCAATGATTTGCTAACTCAAGTGAAGAACTCATATCATCAGCCGTTGCAACTCGGCTCAGACCACTGCCATATTGTCTTGGAGTTGGGGATATAGAAAATAATAAAGCTCCCGAGGGAGCTTTTTTAATGTTATTCAATTTTATTTCTAACTCAACAACCACTTTAACTGTTATATTTTCAGTACCGTGTTTTATATTTATTAAGTATATACCAGGCTGAGCTGATGAGCAATCCCAAATTAGATTGCCATAATGACTCTC
>JBFHKR010000164.1:0-5611 GCA_041595255.1 Chlorobiota bacterium | reverse complement strand
TCATCGCAGTCTCCAATGTTCAATTGGGGGGAAGTACATCGAAGTTTTGACAAATTTATTTATCATGTAACTGGTGCACAATACCAAGTTTGGATGTTTAGCGATTCTGCTGCTTCAAAAGAGAATTTTAAATTGTTCTTTGAGTTGATTCCTTCACAGCTAACTTGGATCGGTGTGTTATTCTTATTTTATGGATTCTATGTGCTTTACCGTGGTAATAAAACAATTTTTTGGACATTGTTATCTACGGCAGTTCTATGCGTTATGTATTCTATGAATTATTCTATTCATGATATAGATTCATATTTCGTTACGGCTTATGTAGTATTATTCCTAATTGTTGGCTTGGCAGCAAAACAGTTAATAAACTATCAAGTAAATCTAGTTTACCTTTTCGCATTTATACCTTTGTTTAATTTATATTCTCATTATGAGACAAATGATTTATCGCAAGATAAAACGGTTAGCGAATACTATAGATTAGTCACAGAATCAGCCGAGAAAGATGCTATAATTATTACTGCTCAATGGGATTTTTGGGTCTCAGCATTTTGGTATAAAGATAAAATAGAGGGGAAAAGACAAGATATCACACTCATTGAGAAAGAGCTACTTCGTAGAACATGGTATGTAAACTCATTAGAACAATGGTATCCAGATATCCAGAAACAGTGCAGTAATGAAATAGATCTGTATATGGAGCAATTAGAAAAGTTCGAGGCCGATTTACCTTATGATGCTCGATTAATACAATCTAGGTTTGTTAATATGATTAATTGTTTTATTGATCTCAATTATGGTAAAAGGCCGATCTATTTAACTTTTGATATATTACAATCTGACCCTGATATAGCAAAAAATTACGTGAAAATACCGGAGGGTTTTTTAGTACGGTTAAGTAAAACTGAAGATGATATAAGACTTGACTATACAAAGTTTGATTTAGAATTACTCAACAAATCTACAAAAGATAAAAGCGATAAATTGCACGAAATGTCTCGTAATTTAGCATTGCTTAACTTAAAAGCAGCCCTTAATTATTACCAGTACAAAGGAGATAATCTCAATAAAAACAGATTATTAGAAAAGATAGAAAAATTTAGATAGAGATGTAAAAAAATTTTCGTATTCATTGTTACTTTTTGTAATTTAGATTGTTATTAGTATAGATATAAACAAAAATATAGAAATGATATGAAATCTATTTACAGACTATTATTACTGATGCTACTTAGTAGTACAGTATTATTTAATTCATGTTCAGAAGATGATCCTGCTGTAACACCTATAGATGGCGATTTAGTAGCAGAATTTGGATTAAAAACGTTACCAGATATACCATATCCCCCAGATAATCAATATAATCCTGATAGAATTGAACTTGGAAGATTATTATTCTATGATCCAATCTTATCAGCAGAAAATGCATCAACATGTGGTACTTGTCATCATCCAGGTCTTGGTTTTGCTGATGGACGTAAATTACCTGCAGGCGTAAGTAATTCACTACATATTGGTCCAAAGAGAGAATTGGGTGTCTCAAAGGCAACTAATTTACCTATTGGAGATGTACCTAGAAACTCACCAACTGTTTTCAATACAGCATTTAATTTAGATTCAACGGGTGAGTTAAACGCCTTTGGTATGATGTTTTGGGATGGTAGAGCGAGAGGGCTAGAATCACAAGCTGTGAAACCTCCTACTTCAAGAGAAGAGATGAAAGGAGATGTCAATTCACCAAATAATGTGATTACTCTATTGTGCTATAAAATGGATGGAATACAAGAGTATAAGAGATTATTTAAAAAAGCTTTTCCAAAAGAGGCAAAGGAATTTGAAGATAGAGGTGATGAATTTATGATCTCTAAACAAATGCTTGGAAAAGCATTAGCTGCATTCCAAAGAGAATTAGTTACTAGAAATTCAGCCTATGACAGATTTGTACTCGGCGATAAAAATGCTCTTACAGACAATCAGAAAAAAGGGCTAAGGCTATTCTTTACTAAAGCTAAGTGTAATACTTGTCATAATGGACCTAATTTCTCTGATTATAAATTCGTTGTCCAAGGCGTTCCACAAATTGGACCTGGTAAAAAATTACTTGCTGGAGAAGATTTCGGTAGAGAAGAATTTACAGAACAGGTGTCAGGTAGATTTGCTTTCAGGACTCCTACATTAAGAAATGTTACACTTACTGCTCCTTATATGCATGATGGTGTTTTTGAAACTCTTGAAGAAGTAGTACAGTTTTACAACAATGCTTCTAAACCAAGACATCCGAAAGTTACGGACAATATGCTACATCCAGTTCTTAGAGATCCGCTAGGGTTAACAAAAGAAGAAGTTGATCAATTAGTTGACTTTATGAAAGCGCTAGAAGACAATGGGTCACTACTCGACCCTAAATTAATGGAAGTTCCTACTACAGTACCTTCTGGTATGCTTCCACTCAATGGCGCTGTATTAACTAAGTAGAGAATTATTATGACACCATATATGAAATTTATATTTAAATATGGTGTCATTATTTTTTTATTGATTTCTCTCTATAAAACAACAGAGATATTATATCTGAACAGAGTAATAGAATTGGACAACTATAGTTTTCTAATTGCAATTATATCTTTACTTTTAGGAATTTATATATCAATTAAAATTCCTATTAACAATAGGCCTCCTCTTAAATTAAGTCCTTTGCCTTTGATAAATAATTCAGATTTATCGAATAGGGAATTAGAAGTGTTGATCTTACTTTCTAAAGGACATACTAACAAGGAAATATCGGATTTACTTTTCGTCTCATTAAATACTACTAAAACTCATTTATCTAATATTTACTCAAAGCTAGGCGCGAGCAATAGAGTACAAGCAATAAAAGTCGCTCGCGAATGTGGAATTATTGAGTATTAGTCCTCAAATCATACTTTCGGGTGATGTTTATATCTCGCTTGTTCATTAGATTTGACTTTCATTTTTAATCAATAAAGGAAATATAGGTATGAAAAATATTATTTTCAAATACGGAATAATCTCTGGTGCTGTTATTATAATATCTGCTATTTTTACTATTATATTAGTTGGTGAATCTGGTAGTTTTTCTATAGCTGAATGGCTAGGATATCTTATAATGATCGTTGCACTATCAATGATTTTTATTGGGATAAAGGATTATAAAAGAAAAAATAATAATAAAATAGATTTCAAATCTGCTTTTTTGGTTGGTTTAGGTATTTCAGCCGTTGCTTCTCTACTTTACGTTATAGGTTGGGAAGTCTATTTTTCTATTAATGGGGAACAATTTATTAGCGATTATTCGAATAATAGCATTCAAAAATTAATAGATAGTGGAGCTAGTACAGAATCGGTTAATACCGCAAAAGAAAAACTAAACGAAAGTATGGAATTATACCGCAATATGCCCTATAGAATAGCGATTACTACTATGGAAATATTTCCGATAGCTTTAGTAATTACATTAATTAGTTCTTTTATATTACGAACTAAGACTGCTAAACAAGTAAATAATAAATGAAAATAATGTTAAATTGACATTCAAAACTGTCGAACTAACTAATAATTCTTAATGTGAACAGGATAATAGTACTATTAATGTTTTCTCTTTTGCTTACCAATAGTTTGATTTGCGAAGAGAGTAAAAATGTATTGGATATTCTTTCTGACGATTTCAACAGCGCATTTGGTGATTTAGGTTTCATATATAGTGATATCTCTAACTTTGATTCGTACACAGCACTTAAATTAGGGGCTATAGGTATAGGTACTGCAGCTCTGATACCTGTCGATGAGCCTCTTTATAATTATATAGAGAATAATAAAGTCAAAGAATCTGCAGAAGAGGAATTCTTAGAAGTAGTTGATAATTTCGGTACTATTCCTGTTGCAGATGGTTTAGCAGTTGGTACTTATTTGGTGGGTCTTACTATTGGTGACGAGTATATAAGGACTACAGGTAGATTGATGGTCGAATCACTTGTTCTTTCGGGATTTATAACTATAAGTACGCGTATTATAATAGGTCGTTCTAGACCTTACAACCGAATAGGTAATGGCACCTTCAAACCGTTTACTTTCGACTTCCTTTACCATTCATTTCCCTCTGGACATATTACTGTGAGTTTTGCATTGGCCACTATTCTGTCAAATAGAATAGATAGGTGGTGGGCTACAACGGGGCTTTATACACTAGCCGCTCTTAATACGGCTAGCCGGTTATACTTTTCTGAGCACTGGGCTTCTGACACATTTGTAAGTGCTTCAGTAGGTGTACTAAGTGCACTAGCTGTTATCAAAGCTTATGAAAACAGTTTTGAACAGAATGAGAATAAAGAAACCAAAGAAAAGAAATATGATCTGGGTATCTCGCCTTTGGGTATTCAGTTCCAATATAGATTCTGACTTTAATAAATTATTTATCGTTTACTAAATCAACTGGTAATCTGTAAGTTGGGTCTTCTATTACGTTCACATCTATGATTGCTTCAGCATCCTTGAGCAATTTACGACAATCACTACTTAAGTGACGTAGGTGGACTACCTTTCCTACTTTACTATATCTTTCTGTCAATCTGTTTAGTGCTTCTATAGCGGACATATCCACTATTCGGCTCTCTGCGAAATCTATAATGACTTCATTTGGGTCACCCAATACATCGAATTTATCATTGAATACAGTAACGGAACCAAAGAAAAGTGGCCCGTAAATCTCATAATGCTTTATACCACTTTCGTCCACGTATTTTCTTGCTCTAATTCGTTTTGCATTGTCCCAAGCAAATACTAATGCCGCTATTATTACACCTACTATTACCGCTATTGCTAGATTGTGAAGTACTGCCGTTACTAGGGTAACTAATATCATCACAAAAATATCTGATTTGGGCATTCTTCTTAATGTCTTGAAACTAGCCCATTCGAATGTTCCGATTGATACCATTATCATCAGACCAGTTAGAGCTGCCATTGGCAATTGCTCTATCAAGCTAGAACCAAACATAATGAATACCAATAGCATAACTGCTGCTACAATACCAGATATTCTGGCTCTTGCACCAGATGAGATATTAATCAAACTCTGACCTATCATAGCGCATCCACCCATACCTGAGAATAGTCCAGATAATATATTAGCGGCACCCTGCGCTACGGCTTCTTTGTTACCACGACCACGAGTTTCAGTAATTTCATCTATTATGTTCAGTGTAAGTAAACTTTCGATTAACCCTACTGCTGCTATAACTGCAGAGTATGGTAGTATAATCTTAATCATCTCAATATCAAACGGAACAGAAGGTATATGGAACGGTGGGAACCCACCTGAAATAGACGCTATATCACCTACAGTTCTAGTATCAATACCAAATGCAACTACTACTCCGAATATAGAAAGAATTGCTACTAGAGAAGCTGGAATCGCCTTACTTATCTTAGGTAATCCCCATATAATAAGCATAGAAAGTAGTACTAGCCCCATAAATATATAAAGCTGTTCGCCAACCATCCAATTGCCGGTTGAATCTTTGAATTGGTCTAGCTGAGAGGAGAAAATTATAATCGCCAATCCATTCACAAATCCGAATATGACGGGATGCGG
>JBFHKR010000163.1:0-5627 GCA_041595255.1 Chlorobiota bacterium | reverse complement strand
TTTGCTATTTGCGATTAGGTAATCCATTAGCATTGCTTCGTTTGTGATAGAAGCTACTTCTGCTAAGAATATAGGATAATCTGCATATACATAAGGTTGGTATTTTTCAGTGAAATAAGAGTGCATATTATGACCCATCTCGTGGGTTAGAGTTGATACATCGTTCATCTGATGATTCCAGTTCAGCAATACATAAGGATGAACTCCGTAACTCGTACCCGAAGAATATGCTCCGCCACGTTTGCCTTTAGTCTCATATACATCTATCCAACGGTTGTCGAATGCCTTATCAAGTGCCGTCAAATACTCTTCACCTAGTGGTAATAGCGACTCTCTCACTATCTTAACCCCTTCGTCATAGCTATACTTCGTATCATCGGAATCGAAAATAGAAACATAACTATCATAAGGGTGCAGTTTATCTACACCTAATACTCTTTTCTTGATTGCTGCCCATCTGTGCAATGGTGCTAGGTTGTCGTTCACTGCTTTTACAAGATTGTCATACACTTCCAGAGGAATATTATTCGGCTTTAGTGCGGCTTCTCTAGTTGATTTAAATTTTCTAACTTTTGCTGTAAATATATTAGCGTGTATGCTACCATTGAATAGTGAAGAAAGCATATTTCTATGCTCTATCATAGGAGCATAGTATCCCTTGTAAACTCTCTCTCTGTATGCTCTGTCTTTGTTGAATAGTGCAGAGTAGTATCTCCCATCGCTTATTTCTACATCGTTCCCATCGCTATCTTTTGTAGTTGGGTACTTTATATCTGCATTTTTGAAATAGCTGAATGTCTGATATGCCGTTTGGCGCATCTGGACAGTCATTGATAGGATTTCTTCCTTGTCTTTGTCTAGTGAATGCTCGGCTGTACGGAACATATTATCGAAATAATGCTCATAGTGTGCTAGTTCCTCTTTCTCAGCGAGGAATTTTGCAATCTTCTCTTTTCCAATCTCAATTAACTCTGGTCTGATGAACGAGCCAGCACTCCCAAGCTTAGAGCCGAGGTCTTGCAATCTGCCTGCCATAGCTTGGTATTTAGTATTAGCCAAATCTAAATCTTTAGCCAGAAAGGAATAAAGGTGAAGTCGATCATATTTGATTCCAACTTCCTCATCGAATTGAAGTAATGCCAAGAGAGTATCGGCTGAATTACCAATAGTACCTTCGTAGGTCTTATATTCTTCTATCTTTGATTTAACATATTTGAAATCTTCTTCCCAAAGTTCCTCGGTTTCGTAAATATCTTTGAGATTCCATTTGTACTTGTCCTCAATCTTATCTCTTTGCATCAAGCTACCGCTTGAGTTTTCTTCTGAAAAAATACGTTCGTGTATCAAGTTGTTATTCCTGTTTATTAATCTTTTATTATATGAATGTCATGTTGAGGGAATGGAAATGAAATACCATTCGCATCAAATTCTTTTTTAACTTTTTCTGTGAAACCGAAATGTAAATCCCAATAATCTTCATTTTTGCACCATGATCTTGTAACTATATTCACAGCATTATCACCTAATGATTCAACAGCAATCATGTAAGAAGGATCATCTAATACTCTCGAATCTGAAGAAATTATATTCTTTAGAACTTCTTTCGCTTTATCAATATCATCACTGTAATCTATACCAAACACTAAATCTAATCTACGAATAGGTTTAGTTGAGTAGTTTATTATACTGTTATTAGATAATTGAGCGTTAGGTATAACGACGGCTTGGTTTTTAGCAGTTTTCATATGTGTATAGAATATACTTATTTCTTCAACAGTTCCCGAGTGACCTGCACCTTCTATAAAATCTCCAACTTTGAAAGGTTTTAAAAACAGTATTAGTACCCCTCCTGCAAAATTAGCTAGGGATCCTTGAAGTGCTAACCCAACTGCCAAACCTGCGGCACCTATTACAGCCACGAAAGAAGTTGTTGGTATTCCTACTAAACCAGCAACAGATATTAATACTAATACTTTTAACCCAATGCTAATTAGTCGGATTAAGAATTTTTGGAGTGAAAGATCAATCTCCTTTTTGAGTAATGCTTTTTCTAGAATATTAGTAAGACGACCAACAAGCCAAAAACCAACAACTAATGCTATAACTGCATATATCACTAATAATAATATACTCCAAAGCTGTACACCAATCGTATTGAAATCTATTTCACCCATTTTTCTCCTTTTATAATATTGTAAAACTAATGACATTCTAACAAATTAACTACAATGTTTTTGTAACAATTATAGTTTTTGTTAGTCTATTAAATAAACAAAACGGATAAATATAATGAAAAGTGCTTTAATTACGATATTTCTATCATTGCTCTTAGTGTCTTGTACCAAAGATAATACTGTAGTACCTGAGGAAGAAACCCCAAAGAAAGTATATGAAGATATTCAAGTAGCTTCAGGTCTTTATTCTAATATTAGAGTATTAGGACAATCTTCTGAATCGTTTTTAAGGTCTGGAGATTTCCCACCTGATTTTCTAATTAATGAGAATAGTGATAATGAATTTTCTTTGTCTGATTTACGTGGCAAAGTTGTATTTTTAGAGTTCTGGCGAACAGGTTGTCACTTCTGTGTTGAGTCTATTCCATCGTTAGTAGATGCATATAAAAAAATAGAAAGTGATGATTTTATAGTAATAACAATAACTACAGATAGGTCGCTTAATGTTTCCCAAGACAGAGTTAAAGAATTTCTAGAAAAGTTCGGTATGGATGAGTGGATTAATATATATGACGGTAACACATTATCTACTTCTATTGCTAATCATTACAGTATTTTAGGAACTCCAACAAGTTATTTGATTGGTAAAGATGGTAGAGTAGTAAGCTCACTTCATCCTGATAATACAAACTTTATAGATATTATAACAAATGAATTGGCCAAATAATATTTAATTTTATTACATCTTCCGTATCTTTGAAATAAAAAAAGGTACAGAAATGGAATGTATTTACATACCAGAACTAACTATAGATCATGATACAATAGAAGTTCCTCAACACGAAGAACAGCATGTCAAAGCGCTAAGACTTAACTCAGGTGATCAAGTATTAGCCGTTAATGGTAAAGGACTAGAGTGTCTTTGCGAAATCCGTTTCAAAAATAAACATGCATTCTTGAATATATTTGGAAGAGCGGAAGCATTTCCTCCTAAGTATATAACTGTTGCATTTGGAATGATATTAGACAAAGAAAGGATGGAATACCTTGTTGAGAAATGTACTGAAATCGGAGTATCTGAGTTTCAACCTCTTAAAACCAAACACACACAACGAAAAAACTTTAAGACAGAAAGATTTATCAAAAAAGCAATTGCTGCAATGAAGCAATCACGCCGAGCTGTATTACCTAAAGTAAACGAGCCTATGAAACTCGAAGATTTTATGAAAAATCAGAAAGGTGCTATAATTACAACTGATTATGCTGGTAATACCGATTATACTCTTACTGAGAAACGAGTTATAATTCTAATTGGTCCTGAAGGAGGTTTTTCCCCTGATGAAATAGAAAGATTAAAAAACAAAGCCAAATACAATTGGAGAATAAGCGAAAATCGATTAAGAACCGAAACTGCTGCTGTTATTGCTTCATCTTTTGCAATCTCACAATAGTATATATTTCACTATGATTCTCCTCTTAACTCTCTAATCTTAGACCTAGCTTGGTCTAGATAGATAGAGTTAGGGAAATTTATTAGTATTTTAGAATAAAGTTCAATTGCTTTGCTATTATCACCTGCTAATACTTTGTTTGAAGCCAATTTGAAAAGGGCTTTGTCAGTATGAACACCATCAGGTAGATTTCTAATGAATTCTTCTAAGTAATAGTCTGCTTTTGCTAAATCTCTGCGATTCATATAGATATCAGAGAGAATTAGATGCGAACGTTGCCAAACCTCAGTATCAAAGTTACGCAGTTCATTTATAATAGATTCGTATTTGACTATAGCACTTATTGTATCTAGTCTAATTAGGTCATACTCCGCAGCAGCAAATACTTTTACTTTTTCTTCCTCTTTATACTTATCTGAGATAATCGAATTTTTTTCCAAAACATCATTCGCTATATCGTTATCTTTTGCTTCAGATAACACTAAAAATAAAGCTTCAGCGCTATCCAGATTACCAGTATAATACTCTATCAATGCTTGTTTGTAACCAACTGTCTCTAAAATTTCACGATTATTCCTTCCGTATCTAACTTTTGCTGTTTCTAAAAAACCTTTTGCTTCAACTAAGTCTCCACGGCTTATAAAAATCTCTGATAATTCTACTAAAGCTGTACCGGATTGTGGTGCACCAGGAATTTCTTTTGTTAATTCGAAAAGGGTTTCTTCAGACTTCTTATAGTCCCTTAACCTGTCTTTTTGTAATCTAGCTATCTCAAGATATGCATCGGCTGCTGTTGAGCTTTTAGGGAATTCCTCTATGATTGTTCTGTATCTTTTTATTATTTGTTGTATATTCTCGATGGATAAATTTTTATCAAACATCATCTTAGCTTCTAGAGTCCTTGTATAGCTGTATATGGCTGAAGTAAAAAACTTATTACTTTTACCTTGGTCTATAATATATTGATAGGCCTCTAATGCTATGTCTGTGTTTCCTGCTTGTTCAGCATTACCTCCAAATGTAATTATTAATCTCCCTTCTTGATTAGAAATCTCATCTGCTTTTATTGTGTATTCTAATGCCTCACTATGATTACCCAAATTCGTCTGGTACCAACTGAATAACTCATTTGCCATGTAGTTAGAGCTGTTTTTATCTATAAATTCGTTTAGAGTTTCATCTATTATATCTAGATTATCCTCATCTTGCATTAGTGCGTAAATCCTAGCTTCAACAGCAGGTAGCGCGCCCATCTCCATAAGTAAAGTCAAAGATTCGTTTATAGCACCTTTTGTGTTGCCAATAGCAATGTATAACTTACTCAATTCTTCAGTAAATAATGTTAGTCCGTTATTAGTTGAAATATTTTTTCGGGCCTTGAGATAAGTATTTATAGCTTTATTATAGAGCTGTAACCTAGATTGAACTTCTGCAAGATCTGCATAAGCATATTGATTTTTGGGTTCTGTTTTCAAGGCATTTTCCCACGCCTCATCTGCTTCACTTGATTTACCAGCATTCCATCTGGCCTCACCCAATAGTATATAGTTAACGGCTTTTTTATCGAACTGAACTCTATCTTCAAGTAATTCTAAGAGTTTAGCGTTCATATTCTTTAATTTGTATGATCGAATCAACCCATGAAAAGCTTGCAAATAACCCTTGTCTTGCGAATATACTTCCTCGTATATTCTTATGGCATTATCTAATTGCCCTACTTGTTCGTAAGATTGGGCTAAACTTAGTTTTCTTTCTGTAGTAGTTTGGCTATACCCGATGTTAAAAATGAAAAAAGTTACTACCGAATATAGAAATATATTTTTTATCATAATTTTAAAAACTTAATTTGGTTTATATATATGTACGAATCTAAAATCCTTTAGTTTTAAAATGAAATTCTTAAAAATATTATTAGCAATAGTTGCTGCTTTAGTTTTAGCTGTTATGGTCTATGCAATGACCCTACCAGGTGATATTTCTATTAGTAGAAGTATCAAAATAA
>JBFHKR010000162.1:0-5646 GCA_041595255.1 Chlorobiota bacterium | reverse complement strand
TGGAACTCCTGAACCGGACGGATTCCTATACCACGAGACATTGGATTTGCTCCGTAAGATAAAAGCAGCAGGTAAGCGAGTTATTGGATTCGACGTAGTTGAGTTAGCTCCAATGGAGGGTCTATCGCATCCGGATATACTTACTGCATCACTTATATATAAGATGTTGAATATTGGGTATTGAGGGAATATAAATGAATCATCCTTATGAATAATATGAAGGAACAGTATTATGGGAAGCGTTAACTAAAGCAATTAATGATTTGATTGAGAATCAAGATTTAGAAGTGAAAACTAAAAAAGAATATGTAGTTGGGTATATATGTAATGAAGTTGTAAATCAAAAGTAATAAGCCCCATTTGGGGCTTAATATGTGTAGCTATTAAATCCAAGCGACCCTAAAACACAAAAAAAAAGAGACGAATTAATTTCGTCTCTCTTTAGTATTAAACACCCCGTCAGCCATGCTGTGCATGACTGCCACCCCACTTTAAAAAGAGGGGAATTTGTACGTTTGAATTTTTATTGGTCAGATGCTTGGACTTTAGCTTTTTCTGCTTGCATGTGTTTGTAGTCCGCTAGGAATTTTTCTAGTCCAGAATCTGTTAATGGATGCTTTAGTGATTGCATTAGTACATTGTAAGGTACAGTTGCTATATCAGCACCCGCGGTAGCAGAAGCAATTAGGTGACCTTGGTGACGGATAGATGCAGCTATTATCTGCGATTCGAATCCGTTTACGTCCCATATCTCAGCTACTTCGTCAACAACTTGGTTACCATCATGACCCATATCGTCCAATCTTCCCATAAATACTGATACATAAGTAGCACCAGCATTATTAGCTGCTATAGCTTGAGTAGGACTGAAGATTAGTGTTACATTAGTTGGTATATCTCTTCTACTTAATTCTTTTACTGCTTTTAGTCCTTCACCAATCATAGGGATTTTGATTGTTGCTTTTGGGAACCAAGACAATATGTCTTCAGCTTCAGCTAGCATATCATCTTTTTTTATTGAATTCACCTCAACTGATAGGTGTCCACCCACTAATTCGTGAATTTCTAGAATTCTTTTCTTCACATCTACGTTTGGGTCTTCTTTAGCAAGTAAGCTAGGGTTAGTAGTTACACCCGAAATGATTCCCATCTCATTGACTTCTCTTATGTGATCTATATTGGCTGTGTCTATATATAATTGCATTTGAATACCCGATTGTATGTTGTTTGATATATTATTGGTTACAAAAATAGCAATTTAAGGTTTAAAATGAAATGAATTATTCCTCTTCGTCACTATCGTTTGGCGGTAAGATCTCCAGTATAGGGAATAAGGTTTCGAATGAGACTCGTAACTCGTCGACTGTCCCATTATTTTCTATAACGAAATCGGCTAGTTTTTTCTTTTCGATAGGGTTGAGCTGCGATTTCATAATTGTTCTTATTTTTTCCTCACTAAGTCCGCTCCTAGATTGTACTCTCTCTATTACCTTCTCTTCTTCTGTATAAACTGTTAATATGTAATCGTAGCCCTCAGCCATACCTGACTCATACATAAGGGCACTTTCAACAAATATCCTTTTATTTCCACTATTAGCCAATTCTTCTAGTTGTTTCATAATAGATTCTATAGCATAGGGGTGAACTATTTGATTTATCTTTTTCACTTGTGAATTACTAATATCAAATATCAAATCAGAGAGTAACGATTTATTCAACTCGCCACTTTCTAGGTAAATATTCTCACCGAACTCATTTATAAGCTTATTTTTTAATTCTTTGTTTGAGCTCATTTCTTGTTTAGCTATTTCGTCGCTCGAAAGAACAGAATACCCCTTTTCTCGCACCCAATTTGCTATAGTAGATTTTCCGGAGCCAATACCACCAGTAATACCTATGATTACTACTTCTTCGTGATTTGTCATTTATGATTATCTTTTTTTGAATTATAATAATGAAAATTAAACAAATGATACATTAATAAAAAGTGATTTGATGTTTTATCAATTGAATGGATAAAAAAAAAGAGACCGTAAATTAAATACAGCCTCTTTTGTTACAAATACGAATTGTGAATGAGTTTCAAGTTATTTGAATCCCTTTATCCCACCAGCTATCAACGAGATAACGAATAGCACTAAGAATATAAAGAACAGAATCTTAGCTATAGAAGCTGCACCAGCCGCTATACCAGTGAATCCAAATACCGCAGCTATCAAAGCTACTACCAAAAAAATAACGACCCACCTAAGCATAATACACTCCGTATGTTGTTATAGAATAAGAAACATAATTAATGAACGCCACTTTATGTCATTTATTTTACAAAACTATAAGTTTTCATTTATATCCTTTTTATATCTATATTAGTATTATGAAAATAAACCTAAGAACTTATAATTATTTGAGAGTATTCAATGCTTCACCTGAAGTTCGTGTAGCAGACGTGGACTTTAATACTGAACATATACTTTCACTTCTCAAAGTTGCAAATACTGAACAGGCGGATATTTGTTTGTTCCCCGAGCTGGCTATATCTTCTTATTCTTGTAATGACCTTTTTTTTAACTCATCCCTTCTAGATGCAGTAGAGCAAAGTCTAGAGAGAATTAAGTTAGAATCGAAAGATATTGATGCTCTTATTGTAGTAGGTGCTCCGCTTCGTAGTTCAGGACGATTGTTTAATTGTGCTGTAGCTATCAATAAAGGCAAAATACTTGGCATAATACCCAAAAAGTATATAATAAGCACTAATGAATTCTATGAGGAACGTTGGTTCTCTTCAGATATAGATAGACGCTTCGATACTATAAAGATTAATAATGAGATTCATCCTTTTGGAAGTGATATAATCTTACAATCGGAGGAAAGACCTGATGTAAGAGTTGGTATAGAGATTTGTGAAGATTTATGGGCTGTAAAGCCACCTAGTTTGGACTTGTGTTTAGCTGGCGCAAATGTTTTGTTGAATTTGAGTGCAAGTAATGAGCTACTTTCGAAATCTGACTACCGTCGTGAGCTGGTAACTACACAATCAGCTAGGACTCTTTCTACATATATATATTCTTCATGTGGTGCAGGTGAGTCAACAACGGATGTTATTTACTCTGGTCACCTTATTAATTCTGAAAATGGTAAATTACTAAAAGAAACTAGAAACTTCGATTTTGATTCTCACTATATTATATCTGATATAGATTTAGAAAAAATATACAATGCTCGTTTGAAAAATAGTTCTTACGGATTTGAACAACCATCATTTGATTATAGAATATTGAAATTCAGTATTGGTGATAAAATAACAGACAATATATATAGAGATTTTGCTAAGAATCCGTTTATAACAGAAAATGAAGATAAGGCTGATGAACTTGTAGAAGAAATCTTAGATTTTCAATCAACAGCCCTCGCCAAAAGACTATTACATATAAATGGTAAAAGTGTTGTACTCGGTATATCTGGTGGGTTGGATTCTACTTTGGCTTTGTTAGTTGCGTATAAAACATTTAAAAAGCTTAATTTAGATGTTAAGCAAATATATGGTCTTATCTTACCTGGTTTGGGATCATCAGAAAGAACAAACAATAATGCACTAGAGTTAAATAGAAATCTCGGGATAACCAGTAAAACGATAAACATAAGCCGTGCAGTAAAAGGTCACTTTGAGGATATTGAACATGATCCAGATGATATTTCTGTAGTTTATGAAAATGCTCAAGCTAGAGAAAGAACTCAGATACTAATGGATTATGCTAATAAAGTAAATGGGATCGTCGTAGGCACAGGTGATTTATCAGAGATTGCATTGGGTTGGTCCACTTATAATGCCGATCACATGTCAATGTATAATGTCAATGCAGGTTTGCCCAAAACAGTTATTCAATTCATGATAAAAACGTTATGTAATTGGGAAGAGTATAGTAGTATAAGTAAAATACTCTCGGATATAGTGAATACACCTATTAGCCCGGAGTTAGTACCAACTAATAATGATGAAATACAAAATACTGAGAGCATAATAGGTCCATATGAAGTACATGATGTTATTCTTTATTACTTCATAAAGCACTCTTATAAACCAAGCAAAATATTCTTTATATTGCAGAGAATATTTACAGATAAATACACAAATGAAGAACTAATTAATTGGCTAGAAATATTTTTCAAAAGATTTTTTTCTAGTCAATTCAAACGATCATGTATACCTGACGGTATCAAAATTGGCTCTGTATCTCTATCTCCGCGAGGTGATTGGAGAATGCCTTCTGATACTGTTGGTAAAGTTTGGTTCTCAGAGATAGAAAAATTAAGGAGTAAATTATGATAGAACCTACAGAAAGCAATCCACTTAGAGTTATTCTTGCTGATGATCACGAAATAGTAAGAGCAGGAATAAGAAGACTACTATCTATAGATAGAAGGATAAAAATAGTTGATGAAGCTGAAAATGGACAAGATCTAGTTGATACTGTTAGCTATCATAAACCAGATATAGTAATATCTGACATTATGATGCCTAAACTCAATGGTATAGATGCACTTAAGAAAATACGTGATTTGAAATTAGATTGTTATGTTATCATGTTAACTGCTTATGAAGATTCATTTCATTTAGAGAATGCACTAGAAGCAGGAGCAGACGGCTATTTATCCAAAGACATTAATGCTCGAGAGCTAATAGATTCAATATTAGATGTAATAAAAGGAGAGAGAGTATTTAGCAAAAGTGTAGTCCGACTAATAAAAAAGAAGGGTGCAAGTACTTCAGAACTAGAATCTACACCAGTAGTAATTACAAAAAGAGAACAAGAAATTTTAGACTTAGTAGCTAAAGGAAAAACAAGTCAATATATAGCAGAGAAACTATTTATTAGTGTAAGGACTGTCGAGTCTCATCGCTATAACTTGATGCAAAAACTTGATGTAAGTAATGTGGCTGAACTCATTAGATATTCAATACTTAAAAAGACAACTGAATAAACTAAGTATTATGAATTAAAAATTAAGTAGTACTACTTAATCAAATTGCTAAAAGTATAACTTATATTTGTTATAATTATAAATAACAACACTCGATAATTGTCATAATATCGGTTAAACAAATATGAAAAAATCTTTAATCCTTTTAGTATTACTACTATTCTCCTCGAATCTAATTTTTGGGCAATCTGAAAATGTAGGTGTTAATACAACGACTCCTGATAACTCTGCTGCACTTCATGTAACTTATGTAACAACTCCCAAAGGGATATTAGTCCCAAGAATGACTAATGCACAAAGAGCAACTGTGCCGTCTCCTGCAAACGGACTACTAATATTTAATACTGATAATAATAGATTTGAAGTATATGATGCTAGTGCCACTAGTTGGAGAGGTTTACTAACTAATGCAAATGTAGGTACTGCTGCTTGGGCCAGAACAGGAAACGTTGGAACAGTACCCGGTACTGATTTTTTAGGTACTACTGATAATACAGATTTCACAATGTTCTCTAACAATATCGAAAGATTAAGATTGAAAGCTAATGGAAATTTTGGGATTGGAACTAATAATCCAACTTCATTATTATCTGTTGGGTTAACTTCACAATTCCAAGTAAATGGAACTGGAGCTATCAATGCAGCAACTGGTATTACTTCATCTGG
>JBFHKR010000161.1:0-5661 GCA_041595255.1 Chlorobiota bacterium | reverse complement strand
TGCAGGTATTAGACAGAGTTGGTGATTGGAATAAAATCCGTCTTGACAATGGTGAAGTTGGGTGGATAGACAAAAGCAGCTTTAGACCGATATAGAAAATACAATTAGAACGAAAAAGCTCCCTAGGGAGCTTTTTTTTATTAGATTTATTAAACAGTCTTTAACTTCAGCTTTTTAGTGAATACGTGCCACATAGACTCGTTGAAGTCCATATCCTTCATTATAAAATGAGTGTTTTTGTGATTGCACAAGTCTAATGATTCAATATCATCGGAGCTTCCAGACATAAAGATAATGTTGGTGTCATCTGGTAGCGTTTGGAATGCTTTTATTGTGTCATTCCCTTTCGAGTCAGGCAAATTAATATCGGAGATAAGTATATCGCACGGATTGTCTTTCATATAATCTAACGCAGAGTTGACATTGCCGAACACCTTTATCGTGTATTCGAATTCTAGTATAACTTTTAGGTGCAACCGAACTGCACTCGACATTATACTGTCGTCTTCTATTAGAATTATTTTTATCATATATTCAACTTATCAAGAATTATTAATTATCATTAATAAAGCAATATATGTGCCAAAGAAATAATAAAATTTAGAGTCACTGCAATAGGCCAAGTCTGCACTATTACCAGGACATTTACCCTTCGTTTACTAAATCCATTAGGTATTGGCCGTACTCTGTTTTTATTTGTTCAGTAGCCAATTTCTCTAATTGATTCCTATCTATAAAGCCCTTTTTATAGGCGATTTCCTCAAGACAAGCAATGTAGAATCCCTGTCTTTTTTGTACTGTTCTGACGAAATCACTCGCGTTCATCAGATTATCACAAGTACCTGTATCTAGCCACGCAAAACCACGTCCGAGCAATTCTACTTTTAGTCGCTTTTGGCGGAGGTATTCGTTGTTGACAGCGGTAATTTCAATTTCGCCACGAGCTGATGGCTTTACATTCTTTGCGATTTCTATTACGCTATTATCGTAGAAATAAAGCCCCGGTACAGCGTAGTTTGACTTAGGGATTTCAGGTTTTTCTTCTATAGAAACAGCGACATTATTCTCATCGAATTCCACTACACCATAAGCAGTCGGGTCTTTTACATAGTAACCGAATATAGTAGCTCCTAGCTCTATCTCGGCAGCCTTTTTGAGTATGCCTGTGAATCCTTGACCGTAGAATATATTGTCACCCAATATCAAGCAGACATCATCATCACCGATAAATTCCTCACCAACTATAAAAGCGTCTGCAAGACCTCGGGGTTTATCTTGGATTTTATATTCGAAACGAACACCTAAATCGGTGCCGTCACCAAGTAGAGATTTGTACAATTCTATAAACTCTGGGTTAGAAATAACCAATATTTCCTTAATCCCAGCAAGCATAAGTACCGAAATCGGATAGTAAATCATTGGTTTATCATATATTGGCAACAGCTGTTTACTAACCGCTTTAGTAGCCGGATATAGCCGAGTACCACTGCCTCCCGCGAGTACTATCCCTTTCATAATTTAGCTCTTTATTACTTCACAAATCTTGTCTATTTCCTCATCAGTTAGATAAGGGTGCATAGGAAGACTAAAAATTTTCGTGCCAACTTTTTCACATACCGGCATATCGCCCTCTTTGTATCCTAGATATGCATAAGCAGTCTGCAAATGCAATGGAATAGGATAGTAGATAGCAGTAGGTATACCTTGCTCTTGCAATTTGTTACGTAGCTCATCGCGGTTTTCACTATCCTTAGCTAGTACTGAGTACTGTGCCCAACAAGAGTAATACCCACCCGGAACGAATGGAGTAACAACAGAATTGCCCAAACCTGCAGAATATCTAGAAGCTACATTATTACGCTTGACTAACTCTCCATCGAACAGCTCCAATTTTGCAAGTAATATTGCTGCTTGTATAGAATCCATACGTGCGTTCAGCCCTATTCGAACATTGTCATAACGCTCAGTAGCACTCATACCGTGTACTCTGATGGATAACAATTTCGCTTTCAACTCATCATCATTAGTAAACACTGCACCACCGTCACCATAGCATCCAAGTGGCTTAGCTGGGAAGAATGATGTAGCTGCTGCATCGCCAAATGCACAAGCGCGCTTACCATCTAGTGAGCCACCGAACCCTTGTGCTGCATCTTCCAATAGCTTCAGTCCGTGACGTTCTGCAATAGCTTCTATCTTGTGCAATTCCGCTGGTAAACCGAATAGGTCAACTGGGATAATTGCTTTCGGATTTAGCTTGCCTTCCGCTTTTACTCGCTCTATTTCTTTTTCTAATTTGACTGGGTCTATATTGTAAGACTTCTCGTCTATGTCAACGAATACAGGAGTTGCGCCAACTAAGGCGATAACTTCGGCTGTTGCTACGAATGAAAATGGAGTAGTAAATACCGCATCGCCTGGGCCAATTCCCCATGCCATTAGAGGCATAACTAGCGCATCAGTTCCACTCGAACAAGCGATAGCGTGTTTCACTCCAACGAACTCAGCTAGCTTTGCTTCTAGCTCCTCTATTTCGGGACCGAACACATAACGCCCATGCTCCAAAACACCGTCTATTCCTTTGTTAACTTGATCTTTGATAAGAGCGTATTGGCTTTTTAAATCTATGAATTGCATTGTTTTTACTTTTTTAGTTTATAATTTCAAGTAAATTAACAAAAATGTGATTAATGGTGGGAAGTTGGGGTGGAATTTTATTTGGAGCTAGAAGATTAGTTCTTTATTTTTTTATAGAATTTTATGGATTTATTATTTCTATTTACTTTAGCAAATGCTCCTTTCATACCAAAGAATATATTATTATCATCAAACACTACTATTGAATTTGGATTAAGGAAATTCCAATATCTACTATCAATTACAGTGTCATTTTTTTGATTATCAATTACAATGAAATATTTATTACTGATTATATAGTATTTCTCATTATAAATTGTAAATGCCTTAGGGTTTGAATCAAACTCTTCCACCAAATCATAAGTGATTGTATCCTTAAAAATATTCAACTTATACAAAGCTCCTTTATCATAACCCATGTGTGACAGACCATCTATTAGATAGATTTCATCTTTATAACTGAAAAGGTGATTTATATTTCCACTCTTAACTTCGAAAGGTAATTTTGTACTATCTTTAGGTACAAAAGTTAGTCGACCTCCCCATTCTCCCTCATCAACCCCTATCAATTGACCATCTGAGAGAGACAGTTTTACTTCATTACTACGAACACCATTTATTATTTTCAGTTCATCATTTGCTTTCTCAACATGAAACTGATTATCAGAACTATATAATAAAAACCACTCGTGACTATTGTGTTTTGGTGGGTCTATTTCAACAAATCCTTCTGGTATCTTTATCACAGTATCAGAACAGGAGAAAAGAATTATAAGAAATAAAGTAAATATAAAAATATGTTTTTTACAACCCATGCTTTTCTATAAACTCAAGAAATTTCTTGTTGTTCTTATATTTCTCAAACGAGTAATCGTTTATAGGGTTTGGTAATTTTTCATTATTTATTAGATGTTCCTTTTTACTATACGCAATTTCTAGTTGTTCGAGCGCTTTGTCTAACTCAGAAATTTCTGCAAACATACAACCTTTATTATAGTAAAAATTTGGAAAATTTGGAGCTAATTTAATCCCATAATCATATACTCTAATTGCATTTTTATGATCCCCTACCATTGAATAAGATATACCTAAAAAATCAACAACAGTATACCAAATACCCATATCAATATTTATACTTTCAACTTCTGACTCTAACAAGCTTTCATAGTTTTTAATCGTATCATAATATTTTTTCCCATAAAATGCTTGTGTACCAAATATAAATAGGTCCGGTATATTCTGTTTTTTTGGTTCATCTATTCTAATTGTATTTACCACATTATCAAATAATGGTTTATCATCCTCTGAATAGGATGTTTTTGAGATATGCACATCTACCCAATAACCGTCTTTAGATAAAAATGCATTCAAACTGTGATAATTTAGTTCTTTACCTTTTTCTTCTTTTATATCAAATTCGACAAAAGCAATATTCTGTTTTTCGTATAACTGAATATTTGATTTCTCCATTGGCATTAGAGCAGTTCTACCCCAATAATACTTTCTACAAGCAATATGATCTCCTTCAGTTCTTGCTTTTTCAATATAAACCGAAACTGTTAATCCTAAATTTTCATTTCGTACTAAAATATTTCTATTGCTACCATCAGGAGCTATATAATTCTTTTCAATAGTATAGTCTGATAGGTCAACGCTTAAACTCCAATCGATAATGGGTAAACTAAAACTTCTTAAATCTGGCTTGATATTTTGTGCACTAACATTTAGATAAGCCGCAAATAGAAGCACTACTAAAAAACTAATTAACTTTTTCATATTCTCTCCTTTTTTGAAATACTTTAAACCCAATATACCACTTCCCCATCACTCCAACAAACACAAATACTAGCCTTCTTTGTTGTAGATTACTGGCATTTGGCCTTTCCAGGTGTTCCATAGATTATCGTCTGTTACTAGTCGCGCCATGAAGTTGCCGACGTTTATTCGGCTAGTCTTACCGGGGTTGAATATTGCACTGCGGGTGGGCGATTGGTGTAGCTCGTATTCGGTTACTTGCTTGTCACTTAGCAGAGTGTCGGGGCGGATAGTTACCCACTCTATTGCTGTATTGTTTTGACCTATTTCTGTTCTCAAATAGTCGGCTGCATTTTCGTTATCTATGTGCGGTGGTAATATCAATCTGAGTATTCCAATTATCATCTTTTGACCCAATGATATTGGTTCTAATAAATCTCTGTTGCTGTTGCCTGCAGTGTTCATCAGCAGTATTTTGATTGGTTTTTCTGAAGGGCTCTTTTGAATAGTTTCGCATACTAACCTAATGGCATCTGTTACTAATCTTCGGGGTTTCCCAAATATGCCTTTAAGACTCAAATTGTGTCCCAAGCAACTGGCGACAGCATCGCAATCACTTAAGTAGTCAGCCATCTGGTCCTTTGACACTTCCGATATACTCCCATTGATGATAGTTAGATTCTTGTTCTCATGCCAGGATTTAGTTAGCTTTTCTGGGTTTCTTACTATGGCTTTTACTTCATGCCCCAAATCCAAAAGCTGTTCTACTAAGTGTTTTCCAGTTGCACCGCTCGCACCTAATACTAATGTTTTCATATTACTTCTCCGTTCTAATAACTTGCTTAATCGCTTTTTCCACCTCTTTTGTAGGTAGGTTGCAGACCTTGTCTTTGCAGACATAGATAGTAGTTCCAGTAGTCAATCGCCCTTTGAGTAGAGGTAGATTTTCCTCTGTGCCGCCTACGTATAGGCAGTTCGGTAGATATTGCTTTTGCATTTCGTTAGCAAGCTTTTTTGAATCATTACCTACTATCGCTACTTCGTATATTCCTCGCTCTATTTTACCTTGTAGCAAAGCCCAGTTGCTGTGGTACGTAGGGCTTTTCACAACTCCTTCGGATATATTGCCGAGCATTTTCTTCGCTTTTTCTATGTACTCTTCTTTGTAGAGTATATGCCCCAAATCAAAGAGCAGATTCGCCATTACCGAGTTGGAAGCAGGGATTACGTTGTCTTGCAGCTCCATCGTTTTGGCTGATAGCTCATTGT
>JBFHKR010000160.1:0-5698 GCA_041595255.1 Chlorobiota bacterium | reverse complement strand
GTTAGAACAAAATGGGCTAACAGCCAAAGCAAAAATAATCTCATCAGCAGTAGTGGGAGTTGAACCTCGCATTATGGGGATTGGCCCAGTCGAAGCTTCGAACCAAGCATTAGCAAAAGTTGGATTAACATTCGCAGATTTGGATATAATAGAGCTGAACGAAGCCTTCGCAGCACAAGCATTAGCATGTACTAGAGCATGGGGAATTGCTGATGATGACGCAAGACTTAACCCGAACGGTGGTGCAATCGCAATAGGTCACCCACTGGGAATGACTGGTGCTAGACTTCTTGGTACTGCAGCTTATGAGCTAGTAGAGCAAGGAAAAGAATTTGCACTTGTAACTATGTGTATCGGTGTTGGTCAAGGTTATGCCGCTGTGATACAGAGGGTGTAAGATAACCTATCAATAAACAACTAAAAAGAACGCTTATAATATTAGTAAGCGTTCTTTTTATTTATATTTGTAACTATTTTATTTTTGAAAACGTCTTAAAGCAAAATTTTAAAGGACTTTGTGAAAAAATTATTCTTATTTATAATATTACTGTTTCCTACATTATTGATATCACAGCCGGTATTGAGTGTTAGGAATTTGGATTATCAAAACTTTCCTATAGTTAAAGCAGAAATACGTGCAACTTACAATTCCCAATTTGTTCCTATTAATCAAAATAATTTGTTATTTCTCGAAGGTGCTTTTTCGCACAGAGATTTTATCGTCACTTCAGCTGATGGAGACGGATGGCAAAATATAGAATGGATACCGGATCACAATGCTATAGAAGAAAAAGAATACATAGCTAATTTGGTGATTACACATGAAAAAGAATCAGGGTTTCTTCCGCTACAAATACCTAATATAGAAGAAAAAATTGGGACATTTGTATTTAAAAATTCTTCCGGAGATAGGATATTTGATTTACAGTTTGTACCCACTGCTATTGGAGATACAAGTTTAAGATCTATCAATTGTGACTATTTTTATAATTTACTTAATAAAGACAGACAAATAATTCCTATTAGGGTCGATTCAATAACTATTTCAAACGATAATTTTCTAGTCGAGTGGCGTGGTAACCAATTCAATTCGAATCCACCACCCACAAATATACTATTTACATCTAATCAAGTATTAGTGCGATTTGCTCCTTACGAATCTGGTGCCCAATCTGCAATAATCAAGGTATATTATAATAAAGGAGCCGTAGTTTATCTTAGGGTACAAGGAAACAGAAAAATCATAGAAGCGAAAACTAATTTAAAGCTCAATTTTCCTAATGGTGGCGAAACCTTTACTCCTTGTCAAGATACTATAATAACTTGGGAAGGGAATGTGAAGAGTATTCATACCAAAGCGGAACTTAGCTATGATAATGGTAGTACCTGGGTACGGGTTGACTCTGCTGTAGCAGATACTATGGAATGGAAAGTACCATCTGGAAAGACATCTTTAGCAGCAAAAATCAAAATAAGTCAAGATTTTACAAAACAAGCACCACACAACTTCCCAATAGGCAGCAGTGTGTATTCGGTAGATTATAATTTCAATTCTACTAAGGCAATCTCATTTTCTGTTGGTTCTATTTCAGAATGGGATTTGGTCAAACTAGATAATTCAAGATTAGAATATAATCTAAATTCTAGGAATGGTGGTCAATTACCCATCTCTGCAAAATATATTTCAGCAGATAGATTTGCTGCTATTTATTCAGTTGGTAATTTTGATACACTTGCAATTTTTCAAGTAGGAAACACTACTGCTATAGAAAAAATAGATGTCTCTGATTTCAACCCGAAACAGATTTATACTTTGAAAGATAAAAACGAATTTTTGATAATACCTAGATTTGGCAACTATTTCCGGGTTTATAATAGTACTACTTTAGCTGTCAAACAAGAAGTAATTTATCAACAACCAATTACTGATATAGGCATTGCGAATGATACAACTATAATGGTAGTAAGTGGACTAGACGGAAAAGTTTTAGTAGTTTCAAAATCTGATTTTCAAACTAAAGACAGCATAGAGTTCTATCGAACTCCTATTATCGAAAAGTTAAATATTTCTGCTGATGGTAAGCTGATAGGTATTAGTTCTATTGCACAAGCAAACGAAGGTCGCACTAATTCTATGATTTGGGATTTAGAAACTAAAAACATAATAACTTCTGTTAATATAAGTGGGTCTGACCCGGTTGAAATTGGTTTTAGCCCTACTGGTAATATGGCAATATTTGCTTACCAATATCAAAACCAAATAAACATATACGATCTAGTCAAAGGTTTACAATCAGGCGTAATAGAGACTTTCTCAGATGCAATGCAATCACTAGCATATTCAACTGAAAATAACTCATTTTTAGTGTCAAGTGTGGGAAGTGGTAATTTTAAAATGAAGCAATATTTCTTCACTTTCCCTGAGGCTGACGAATCTGATAGCACTTTCAGAATAATAAATCCAATTGTTGAGAAAGAACCATTCGTATTTGGTGATGAATACATATTCAATGATGAAAGAAAATCATTTAATGTAGAGTTTTGTAATAGAGGTGAAGTTCCATTATTTATAGAAGATGCAAGATTCAAATACCAAGTACATTTTTCGGTTGACAATTTCGATTTACCAGATACTCTATTGCCAGGTGAATGTATTGATATATCAATAATCTTCAATCCCAAAGATACTAGTATTGTTTCGGATTCACTCTTAATATCATCTTGTAATCTGGAATATCCTGTCTACGTATCGGGTAATGGTCTAAATAGAAACATAGTATTTAATCAGAGCATTTTAGATTTAGGTGAAGTTTGTATTCAGGATACAACATATCTGACAGATAAAATCTTTACAAATGGTGACCCAGTCCCACTAAGATTCAATAAATTCGAAGTTGACAGTGCTGATATATTTTCTTTTGAGAACTATAAACAAGATACTGTACTAGCACCTGGAGAATCTATAACGGCAACAGTAAGAGTAGTACCGAATATAGTAGGGACTATTACTTCTGATTATTATGTTTTGCATAGTGATCAAGAGAAATATAAAGCAGCCGCTCAACTGCGAGTACAAGGTATAGGTACCTATGTAGAAGTTAGTCATACAACTTTACCATTTATACCTGAACAAAGAATCAGAAAACTAACAATTAAAAATGTGGGTGTTGACCCGGTTGATATCACTGGTCTTAATCTGAATCCAATGACAGATTTCAAGATTAACACTCCTACTCCAATAGTTATATTACCTGGTGAAACTAAGGAAATAGAAATAGAATGGATAGGAAATAATACGAGTGTAAGTGCTGTACTCGAAATGGAGGCAGTTCCATGCCTAACTCAAAGAGTAATCAATATAGTAGATTATCAAGCAGAATCAGTTTTGGATATAAATGACACCCAAGCAAATCCTTTAGATACTACTTCTATATCTATTTCTTTTTTCAATAAAGAAAATGCAAGTTATAAAGGAATCAGAAAATTTGAAGCAGTTGTAACTATTAACCCAAAGATATTTATACCAGAATATGCCATTTCCGAATATGGTGAGGCAACAATCGAAAACATTGGGATCCAAAATGGTAAAAGATTAATGAAACTGACTGTTAATGGTGATTTTCCTGAAGAAGGGACTTTAGCCAAAATAGTAGGTTACCCAGGTTTGAGTGAAGACAGTACTTCGATTATGCTATTCGATACTGATAAATCTATATTCTGGGGTCAAAGTACGATAGAGTCACAGAAATCTGGTATGTTTACTTTGCTACTGACTTGCAATGATCAGACTATAGTACATACCTCAACTGAAATACAATCTATAGCTCCGAATCCAGTAAACAATGCTGCTAACATTCAAATATACTCTAGCGAAAATGCTGAATATGAGATGCTAGTACTTGACCAAAGTGGCGAAGAGTTACACAAAGAAAATATAAATCTGCAGATTGGTGAGAATATAGTACAATTTAACTCTAGTGGATTCTTGTCAGGTTCTTACCACCTTGTATTAAAGAAAAATAAAATTATTAGTTCCAAAACCCTTGTGATAGTTAAATAATATGAAATATATATCAATAGTTTTTATAATATGTAGTAGCTTATTAATTGCAGGTGAAAGAACTGGAACTAAGTATTTTTTGAATGCAGGTCTTAACTACAATACGCATTCTACAAATATTAAAGGGTTTTCTGGATCTGAGAATTGTTGTGATGAGTTTACTGGTGGTAATTATCTAGACCCCACTTTTGGTTTTGGTATGGAGTTAGCATTGGGTAATTTATTATTCGATATGCCCTCGAGCTACGTACTGCAACTTAACTACAACGGGTTGAGTAGCGAATATACAGAGGAAAGATTCAGAGGGTATAAGATTAATGAGTTTGATAAGCAACCAATTATGGTTGAACATCAGCTCAACCCAACGATAAAGCTTTTATCAATCGGTAATTCAATTTATTCTGAGTTATTCAGAGGTTTTTCTTTCGGTTTAGGTGCAGACATTGGGTTTGCTATGACTTCTGATTATTCGCAAAATGAATTAGCTCTAAGCCCGAGTGATTTTACTTTTGATAATGGAAGTAGAGAAATAAATACAGGGGAAGGAACTATAGAAGAGATGAATTCGCTTATAGTCTCTCTTTTCGCAGGTATTAGGTACGATTTGTATGATTTTGATGATTGGACTATAAGACCAGAAGTAAAGTATAATTATATACCTGGTAGTATTTTGGATGGAAAAGATTTATTTGTATCTCAATTATCTGGGTCGATTTCATTCGTTTATAATATGACTACTCCAGAGCCAAAAGCACCAGCTCCACCACCACAACCTGAGCCAAAAGAAGTCGAGGTAGTAGAAGAGATTACCCCAGCACCTCCTTATATTAATGTTAGCTTAACGTTAAAAGATGAAAGTGGAAATGAAATAAAAGATGGTCAAAAATTGACCATACCAATAACTGTATTTGAGACTAAGCAAGAATATGCGTTAAGACCTGTAGTATTCTACGATAGTGCTGATTATAATTACAAAAAATATAATATAGAAAGTTTTACAAATTCTGATTTCGATGTTCAAACAGAAATGATCAACTCAATTGCTAGAAAAATGAAAGAAGACAAGACTTTGACTCTTACTCTTTCTACTTATGATTTGGGTGATGAACCTAAGAATATATCTGAAGAAAGGCTTTATATTATAGAGCAAAAACTAAAAGATGACGGAATAGATCTGACTCGAGTAAAAACTAAAACTGTGTCCGTAGATAAAGAATTTAAATATAATGAACTAAAAGAAGAATACAGAAAGGTAGAATTTGCGCTTTCTGATAATTCTGATTTAATTAAGAGTATATACGAAATAGATAGTAAAATTGAATTTGAGAAAAGAACATACAGCCCAAAAACTACAGTTAACTCATCTAAAGATGAATATTATCAAGAGGCAAATCTATATGTTAATGGTAATTCTGTAGAAAAAGATAATAAAGACTTCGATTTTTCAATAGATGAAAAATTTACGAAAGAATTTGAGAAGAATGAACCGGTAAGATTTGAATATATTTCAAATGCTGAGGTTGCAGGTATTTATTCTGCATCAAAAGTATCATTTACAATAGAACCAAAAGTAAAAAATGTGAACCAGACGATTAATACAATCAATGAAGGATCACAATCTACAGAACAGCATATTCT
>JBFHKR010000159.1:0-5769 GCA_041595255.1 Chlorobiota bacterium | reverse complement strand
CCAAAACCAATTTGATCTGGAACAATAACTCGATAACCTTCATCCCTTAAAGCCTCAATTGTGGTTTCCCAATATGCACCATTAAAATTTTTTCCATGAAATAGAATGATATTCTTTCCATTAGAATTAATAGGTTTAATATCCATATACGCCATTTTTAAATTCTGTTCTTGTATTTTTAACTCTATTGAAGAGACCTCATAAGGATATTGATAGTTAGATAATTCAATGTCCAACCATTTTAAACTACTATCTTTTGCATTCGTAATTTGTGAAGTAAATAACAAAGTTAATAGTATTAATCCAATCACTTTTATTGATTGCATCAGTGACAGCTTATTATATTTAAACAGTTTTGAAATTATCTTCTTTGAAAAATTGAGATTAGATATTTCTATGTTATTAGGGTTAATTGTATTTAGAATTTTCATATTTTAATTATATTTCATTTTGATATAAAAACACCAACGTATTAAAGTTATAGTCTAGTGTTTTTAGGGCATGTAATTAAACACCTCAATATTTTCAGTCTTTATAACTTTTTAGCTCTTTTTAGTTTTACACTATTCAATTTATTATCAATTTTTTACAACCGTAATTAGAAATAATAAAATAAATTCCTTTATTTCTAATTTGAATTAACTTCTCATCATTGTCCATCTCAAATGATTGTACTACTTGACCTAAATTGTTAAGTATTCTAAAGGAATTATTAATAGAGCTTTTTTTATAAGAACTAGTATTAATTCTAACTATACCACTACTTGGATTAGGATTAATAGAAAATTCTTTATAATCTGATAATTTATTTTCAATTCGAGATATTAATTTACATTCTTCTAACTTACTGTCAATCTGTTCCATTAGAGCCCAAATATAAATATGATAATCTTTAATATGTAGGTTCCCATCAGAAAAAAATGGGTTCGTTTGCATGCTATCTACATCATTTGGCCTTAAATCATTAGGATTATCAATTTTCTCAAGCGAAAAACCGGTTGTCAAATTCGATTCTCTTTTAAATCTTATTGAATATAAACTATCAAAAGCAATAATGTTATATCCCTGAGCAAAATTATAAGATGCATCAGGAGCAATATAATACCTTAATGGGTTTATATCACTTCCATAATATAAGGAATCTTGAAGTAGTAAGTCATTGTCTAAATCTGTAGTTCTAAAGACTAAACCGCTGTCCTTTAGAACTTGGTTGAAAGAAGGGAAATTTGAATCTGGCTGAGGAATTGTTTCACTTTCCTCGTAGCTTCTCCAAAAATGGACACAACCACATTCATTCATGTTTGTGCATAATGGTATATTCTCCCACCAACCGCCCTTAAAAGTACCTTGTGCCGAGTAAACATATCCCATCCCACCTAATGCCGCTGTAACAAGTTTATCTTTTAATTTTGTATCATTATCAAAAAGATCACGTAAAAGCATAGCTATAAGAAAAGAACCTTGTGAATGACCTGCAAGAATAATTTTATTTCCATTGTTTTGATTAGTCAAATAGTTCAAGAATGCTGCTTTTATGTCTGAGTAAGTATCAATTAAAGCATTAGCTCTTTCCAATTCAGATGATCCTAAACCAAGAAAGGAAGCAGGAGATGCTTGCCTATATTTGGGTGCATAGAATCTTCCATATTTTGAAAGCAAAGCCCCTTGACCTAAAATAGCAAGACTAATATAATTTATATCCTGATCTTGTATAGGTATTGAAGTCGGGTTTAATGGGGGATTGGTTAGATGTGTTGGATGTACCCAAAAAACATCAACACCTGTATTGTTACCGGAGTTATTATCAATTCGTATAATCGAATCAATTTGCAACTCACTATTTATAACAGCAATATCTAAATTGTAGTTTTCAATAAAATTAAATAACTTGTTTGGATGGTAATACCAGTTAGACAACTGGTTGTAGTCAGTCTGAGAAAATAGAAAACAAGGAAAAATAAGAATAAATATTAGGGTGTTTTTCATTGATAATGGAGATTGAATTTATATTAAAGAACTGTTTGAATATAGATAAAGTGTATTATTTACTCAATATTCGATTTTATATGTTTCTTTATTATCATGTATGATATCAGTAAATGTACTCGATTTATATCTCCAAAATACAAAAAATAAGGTTAATTAAGAAAAAACTAACAGTCCCTAATCACATTCCTAACAACTCCCCAGATAGAGAATTCATCTAGGTCAGTAACTCGTATGTCTTCGTAGTCTTCATTCTCAGAACGGAGGATAGTTTTGTCATCTTTAAATATTATTCTTTTCACAAATGGCTTCCCATTCAATGCACCTACGACTATGGACTCGTTGGAGATAGGGTAGTTACTATTCACAAGTACTTTATCTCCAGAGTTTATCCCGATATTTATCATCGAGTCACCCGAAACTTCAACTAGAAATACATAACCTTTCTCGTCTAAAATCTCTTCATTTAGATCGAATTTCGTATGGCTCAATCTTTTAAGAAAGTCCCTGTTATTTAGTACTTTAGATGAGTTATTGCGTTTTTGCAACCTCGAATACAATGTCATAAAAGCAATGAAAAATAGTTAAACATACTAGCTTAACTACATTTACTATGCCATTTTTAACTAATTTATTATCATCGGATTATGTTAGAGTTTAGTATTATAAGATTGTGTAAGAGAAAAGTTAAAGTTTTTTTTAATTTTTATAATTATATTGCAGTATGAAATCACTAAAAATAATAATTCATATTCTTTTTTATTTGAGCTGTGTGTTAGTCTTAATACCAGTTTGGATAGATTTATTTAGTGAAACTAATTTCAAAACCAATCCATGGTATTACAATTTGAATATAGTAATGCTCTGTCTTGTTAATATTGTGGATTGGTATTCAGTTAACAAAAAAAATTATAGATTAGCTTTAATTTCACTAATTGCTGTTCTAACTGCTATTACTATCGAAATTATTTCAATGTCTGGTGTATTGACTAATATATCTCTCTTATTAAAATCTTTAGGCTTTATCTTTATGACTTTCTATTTCTTTAACATGCTATATGTTAGAACTAGAGGAGAGCTAGCCGTTACTTGCCGTCCTAAATAGAGTCTTCTTCGAATATTTATTACTCCTGTTGAAATCTAAAATAGTCATTTTTCTGCAAATTCGCATCTTATATATATTGTAACCGTACATTAGCATTGAAAACTATGCTAAATTTTTTCTAATTTTGCGTATTGCAATAATATAAAACAAGAGCAAACAAATGTGCGGAATCGTAGGTTACATAGGTAAGCAAAAAGCATCTCATATATTACTAAATGGTCTGAAGCGTATGGAGTACAGAGGGTATGACTCCGCTGGTTGGGCTATGATAGAAAATAAAAAACTAAATCTTTTGAAAAATATTGGTAAAGTAGCTCACTTAGATAGACTAACTCCACACGATTTGATAAATGGTACCGTTGGTATTGCACATACTAGATGGGCGACACACGGGTTCCCTAATCATCTAAACGCTCATCCTCATTTAGATAACTCAGAGAATATAGCTGTAGTTCATAATGGAATCATTGAGAATTACACAGCTTTGAAGACAAAATTACAAAAAGATGGTTACTATTTTAATTCTGATACAGATACAGAAGTACTTGCAGTATTTATAGGAGCTATCTACGAGAAAGTTCAGGATTTAGAAAAAGCAGTTAGAATTGCTCTTTCAGAGATAGATGGTACATTTGGAATAGCAGTACTCTCATCGTACGAGCCAGAAAAAATTATTTGTGCACGTCATGGAAGTCCTATGGTACTTGGTATAGGTGATGGTGAATATATAGTTGCTTCTGATGCCGCAGCTATCATACAACATACGAATCAAGTGGTGTATCTAAATGATAAAGAAATGGCAATCATCACTCGTGATGGTTTCATAACTAAAACTATAGACAACGAAATTACAGACCCAATTATAGAAGAAATTAATTTTGATTTGGCTCAAATTGAAAAAGGTGGATTCGATCATTTCATGCTAAAAGAGATTCATGAGCAACCAGAGACTGTATTCAACTCATTCAGAGGTAGATTACTAGCAGATGTTGGTAATGTCAAACTAGGTGGTTTGGACAGTATGATGGATAAATTACGTAAGACTAAAAGGATTATAATAACTGCTTGTGGTACTTCTTGGCATGCTGGATTAGTAGGGGAGTATATGATAGAGCAGATGGCACAAATACCAGTTGAGGTAGAGTATGCATCTGAATTTAGATATCGCAACCCTATAATAGGTCCTGATGATGTTGTGTTCGCTATTTCGCAATCTGGAGAAACGCTAGATACTTTAGCTGCAATCAAGGAAGCTCGCCAAAAAGGAGCTACTGTAATCGGGATTGTGAACGTAGTAGGTTCTACTATAGCTAGAGAAACAGAAGCCGGTGTCTATATTCACGCTGGCCCAGAGATTGGTGTTGCCTCTACAAAGGCATTTACATCGCAGATAACTGTACTTTCTCTTATTGCTCTACTCTTGGGTAGAATGCGCAATTTATCTCAACCAGAAGGTCAAGCAATAGCAGAAGCCATTATGGAATTGCCTGATAAAATCCGCCAAGTACTTGCTACTGAAAAGGAAATAAAAGCAATTGCTGAAAAATATTACGAAAACAAAAATTTCCTTTATCTAGGTCGTGGATTTAATTATCCTTTAGCTTTAGAAGGAGCATTGAAGCTAAAAGAAATATCATATATACACGCAGAAGGTTACCCCGCTGCTGAAATGAAACACGGTCCAATAGCTCTAATAGATGAGAATATGCCTGTTGTATTCATAGCTACTAAGGATACTATTTATGATAAGGTATTTTCGAATATAGAGGAAGTTAAAGCACGTAAAGGTAAGATAATAGCTATCGCTACAGAAGGTGATGAAAGAATAAAGAAAGTAGCAGATCATGTTATATACGTGCCGGAAGTTATGCCCATGTTAAATCCTATACTTTCTGTTGTACCTTTGCAACTTCTTGCATATCACATAGCTCTGAAATTAGAGTGCGATGTTGATCAACCTCGTAACCTGGCTAAATCAGTTACGGTTGAGTAACTTAGGATAAAAAATTCTAATAAATAGAAAAAGGCAAGAATTAATCCTTGCCTTTTTTATTTTCTATTGTTTTACTCTTTATTAAGCTTCAACAACTTCTTTGTTCTTGCTCCATTCTTCGATGGCAGCTTTTACTTTTTCTAAGTACCATTGTGGGGTAGATGTAGCACCGGTTATACCAACTATTTCGCTACCAGCAAACCAGTTCCAATCGATTTCTTCTACATCTTCTATATAATGCATATTCTCATTGTACTGTTTCATGTGCTTAAATAAGCTCTTCCCATTTGAAGAGTTACGCCCAGCTACGAAGATGATTATATCGTTATCTTTTGCAAATTGAACTACTTCCTCATCTCTTCCCCAAACTTCTTTACAAAGTGAGTTTTTAAATTGGAAATGATCTTTAGTGTCACCACCTTCTACGAAATTTCGGACTTTACTTTCTATGACATCACGTATTTTGTGATATACGTATTTTTCCATTGTAGTTTGTGAGAATAAGACTGTTGGCTTAGTGAAATCAACTTTTTCTAAAGCTTCTTCTTCGGAAAGAATAATCACACAATTGTCATTAACCATACCTCTTAAACCAATAACTTCAGCATGATTCGGTTTACCATAAATTACTACTTGGTAACCTTTGTCATAATACCTCTTTACTCTATTTTGTAAACCAGTAACT
>JBFHKR010000158.1:0-5829 GCA_041595255.1 Chlorobiota bacterium | reverse complement strand
TTCACCACTTAGGAAATGTAAGAACAGTGATAGCTGACTATAAGAACCCAGACCCGACCTATACTTCGAGTCCAATACAGTTTTGGAGATACTTTGCTGATGTGAAGAACATAAGCAATATGTACCCCTACGGTAAGTCTTACGGCACTAACGCCATATACAACGCCGCGGACGATTACCGCTATGGCTTCAATGGAATGGAGAAGGAGAAGAACATGGATGCCAGTGGCGATATTACCGATTTTGGGGCGAGGTTTTTCGATGCAAACTTCCCTATGTTTTTGAGTCCTGATCCAATGGAAAGATTATTCCCATCTCAATCTAGGTATTTATTCGCTGGAGATAATCCTATTAAGTTTATTGATAAAGATGGAAAAGCAAAGTACTATTCGTTTGCGGGTAAATTCTTAGGGGATGATGGTCAAGAAAATAATGACCAATATATTACAAAATTACAATTACCAGATAAATTTACACCTGAAACAATAAGTTCGTTACAAGTAAATAGAAATACCATTTTAATGCCTCCCAAAAAAGCACGGGTTGAATTTTTAGATTATCTATATGCTTTTATTAAAGATGAAGATGCACCTAGATATGGTCCTAATAACGAATATAACAGAGAAGAAACAACAGGTATATTTACAAAATCTGGTGGGTTAATAACACCAAATTTGAACGAAATTAGTAGGTATTCGACACCATCAACTAAAAATAGAAGTTCAAATTTTAAGATAGGGGAATTTCTTGATGGGTTCAATGGTATGTTGAATAATAAGATTAATTTAGTAATCCATACACACCCAGCGGCAGATATAACTTCCTCAAAATATGGAGGGAAAGGAATCTATGAAGAAGATGGAAGTTTTACATTGAACCCAGGTGATGACAGAACAAATGCTGAATGGATGAGTGCTGCACCTATCTATACAAAATCTTTTGGAATTATTTCTACTTATGATTTAATTAGGAGTATTGAACCTGACGGAAAAGGATTTGGATCTGTAGAATTGCAATTTTATGATCAGGATGGTGATATTGGAAGAATTAGTTTAGATACTTTTGAGAATCTTGGGGAAGAATCTGATGGTGAAAATTAGAATAATTATATTACTAACTGTATTTTTTGTTTCCAAACCAAATCTAGAGGCGAAAGATAGTTGGAATACAATTATTAAATATATAGATTTGATTCATGTTGTTGATAGTCCTGAGGACATCAATACTATTGGACATGTTAGTGACTGTAGATTATCATTTGTAATTCCCAAAGTAATTGAAAAATTTATAAATGTAAGGACTATTAACTTTTACAATGCGAATATTATGTTCAATGAGGAGTTTTTCAAATTACCAAATTTAAAATATTTGGAATTAGATAGCACAGTAATTATTAACCCTGATTTATTTAGAGACAATTTAGATAATTTAAAAAATTTAGTTGATTTTAATCTTTCGAATGTAGATTTTGCTTCAAAAACCATAACAAATAACCATATTAATTCACTAGGTATCTATAAGTCAATTTTTTCTAATGATACATTAACTGTAAATTCCAAAAACCTTAGGAGACTGTCTCTAAATAATCCGAACATTACATCATTAATTCTAAACGCTGATAGTCTAAAATCTTTGAATATAGTAGATAATAAAAAAGTTAATTTATACCCTATTTTGTCAAAATTTAAAAACACGTTAAACACATTAAGGTTTAATGAATTAGAAAATGACCAAATTATTGATATATTAAATATTGTTGTTAATTATAAGATTCCAATTGCATATATTGAAATGTTTAAGAATGATATTGATCAAGTACCTAAGAATTTATTCAAAATTAAATCATTAGAACGTTTGCATTTAATTGGTAATCATATAAATGAAATTCCGATTGAAATTCTTAATCTAGTTAATTTAAAATATCTTACTGTAGGGGAAGAGTTAAAATCTCCACCAATTATTTTAAAAGAGTTAAAGAGCCTAGAATTAGTATGGTTACCACAGTCCATGAAATCTAAAATGAACGAAGAAGATTATCATTTTAAGATTAAATACTTTTCAGAATAGATGGTAGTCCACCACCAGTAACAAGTATTCCTACAGCTATGAGGGATACAAATTTATTGAATAGTGTAAATGGAAGCTACCGTGTGCAACAAAGAATACCAGATTTCCGTAGATATGAGTTAAAAGATCATCTAGGAAACGTAAGAACAGTGATAGCAGATTACAAAAACCCAGACCCAACTTATACTTCGAGTCCAATACAATTTTGGAGATATTTTGCTGACGTGAAGAACATAAGCAATATGTATCCTTACGGTAAGTCGTACGGCACTAACGCCATCTATAACGCTAGTGAGGATTACCGCTATGGCTTCAATGGAATGGAGAAGGAACCACTTCCTCTTTTTAAATCTTTTTCTATCTTAATATAATTTGCTTTCTATACGAGTTCTCTCCCTTTATACGAACTTCGCCTATATAGTCACCCGGTGGGAGCTTTCTGCCGTTCTCATCTCTACCTGTCCAAGTACGTTGATAGCTACCCGGTGGCAAATGCCCTTTGAATATAGTTGCTACTACTACTGCTTGTATAGAGTATATTACTACTTCTACCTCAGTGTAGTGATCTACTTTGAATTTGATATTCCCGCTGTAATCTTCGGTCAAACCGAAAAAACTACCTATGTCCGCAAATGACAATCTAACACCATACGGATTATAAGTTCTAGCAAATGGTACTTCGAAGGCACGCATAAGGTTTTCTTGCCTTTGTACTATCATATTTGGGTCGGGCTTGAAAGCGTCAGTAGGTAAATAATCCATTCCTGTTTTCTCTGCATCGGGGTCTAAACTGATTAGAGTATAACCAATATTCATAAGGTCGTAACGCAATCGTAGTTCAATAGGTAACTTCATTCTCATTGCTTGTTCATAAGCACTATCCTGAGCTGGAGTAGTTCTATTTTCGAAACCAGGTATTTTAGTATCTGAACTATCTTTGGTAAACACATCAAATGAAGATTTCTTATCTTCTTTTTTTATAATCGTATTGATATCTTCGCTTTGTGAGAAAAGACTAATATTTAGTAGTATTAATAATAAGGAGATTGATTTTATCATATTTGGAATTCGTTTTATACAATTAACGTCATTTTGTGTAATATGTTTTTTATAGTAGTATTAAAATAAAAAAAATCCCTTACAAAAACGATTTATAAGGGATTATTAGTTTGTAATTCTAAAATTTTTTAAATTTATTTAGAATCTTTAGTCAAGCTATCTAGATCAGATTTAGAAAGTAGATCTCCGAATGAAATAGCACCACCAGAAGTCTGTATATTATTTACAGGTTTTCTAGGAGCTCTTTCGCGTTTTTCTCTACGATTATTCATCTTTTCTTGTTGCTCTTCTGATAACAAAGGAGAAACAACTAATGACTCATCTTTAGCAGCCGAATCAATAACTTTTACAGCTATTTCGGCCCCCACTTTAAGAGGTTGGTCATTCTCATTTTCTTTCAATACACTTATACGGCTAATAGGCATAAATGCATCAACTTCATCATTGATTCTGATGATAGCACCCTTATCAAATACTTTTTCTACTTTACCAGAAGTCTCAGCGCCTTTGCTGTATTTCTCAGCTAAAGCAGGCCAAGGATTTTCTTGATTTTGCTTTAAACTAAGAGCCGCCTGGCCTTTTTCTTCAGATATTTGTAGAACTTTAAGTTCTAGTTCTTGATTTTCTTCGAGCATATCCGAAGGCTTGTTAATTCTCTTAGCCCAGCTAAGTTCGCTAACTCTTAGTAAACCTTCTACACCTGGTTCCAACTCTACATAAGCACCAAAATCAGTAAGACGTTTGATTTTACCTTTTACAGACTCACCCGCTTTGTACTTCTCTTCAGCACCTTTCCAAGGTGAATCTTCTAATGCTTTTTTACTTAGAGTGATTTTGCCATTCTTTTGGTCAACTTCTACAACTTTGACAGTTAGCTCATCACCTTTATGGAAGTGGTTTTTAGGATTATCTATATGTGAGTGCGAAAGTCTAGATACATGTATCAGCCCTTCTACACCACCTAGGTCTAAAAACACACCAAAATTAGTAATAGAAGAAACTTTACCAGTTAATTCTTCACCAACTTTGATTTTTTCCCAAAGTTCTTTTTGTATAAGTTCTTTTCTAGAAACGATAACAATTTTACCATCGCCGATCTGTTTCACTTCAGTAACTTTTACGTCAAATTTAGTATTTACTGCTTCATCTAATTTTTCATCTTTTACATTTCTTTCTAGAGAGAAATGCGAAGCAGGTAAGAATAAAGGAACAGTGTCGTAAACTACACGCAAACCGCCTTTAGCTTTAGCAATTACTTCTACGTTGATAGTTTCATCTGTACCAATTAATTTTTCCAAAGAGCTAACAACACTATTATAATGTGCTTTGTCTTCTGTTTCTGAATCATCAGATTTATTAGCTTCAGGCTTAGAGTTATCAGACTCCTCAGCTTTCGGCTCTTCTGTTTTAGCAACTTCTGGCTCAGGAGCAGTTTCGGCAACAGCCTCAACTTTCTCTTCGGCAGCAGTTTCTACTACAGGAGTTTCATTTACAGTTTCAGCAGATTGCTCAGCACTGGCAGATGTTTCTTCTGAATTAATTTCAGTCTCTGGTTGGCTGTTTTCAGTGTTTTTTAGTTCTTCGTTACTCATACGCTTCGATTAAGATGTGTGTTTAAAATTCTAAATGTGTTTTGACACGATTCACAAGTTAAGTATTATAAATCTTTGAAACAAAACTTGATATGGTTTTTTTTGATTTTTTACTGTTTTTCTTCAATTATATTTTGTTAATAAGTTATATTTAGATAATTTTGTGGTCTAATTAAATACAATTAATGATTTACTGGTTTGTACATAGTTAGATAGTACAAACTATAAACCGTCAGTAATCGGAGTTATAAATGGCTGAACGTCGTAGATACGAAACCACTTTGATAATAAATGCTGCTCTAGAAGATCAAGAGATAGACGCAGTAGTATCTAAAGTAACAAAATATATAGAAGACAATGGTGGCGAAGTTGAAAATGTAAAAAATGCAGGTCGTCGTAGATTGGCTTATCCAATCAACAAAAAATACAATGGCTGTTATGTGCATATTCAATTCCTCGCTTCTTCTGAATTCCAAACTATATATAATAAGTTTTTGATTTTGGAAGATACAATACTAAGACACTTGAACTTAGATTTACCAGATGCAATGATAGAATACAGAAAGCAAAGAGATTTGGAAGCTGGCAAAGTTTCTGCAGAAAAAGCAGAAGAAAAGTCAGAATAATTTAAAAAAATGAAATTTAAAATTCAGGTGTTAAGATGAAAGTTATTTTAAGACAAGATTTGGACAACTTAGGCTCTATAGGCGACGTAGTAGAAGTGAAAAACGGCTATGGAAGAAATTATTTGATTCCTAGACAATATGCTTACTATGCTTCTCCTGCTGCTATCCAAAGAATCAAATTCGAAAGAAAGCAATATGACAAACGTCAAGAAGAGCAAAAAGCTGTAGCAGAATCATTAGCTGCTAAGTTAGCTGAGTTACAAGTATCTATCCCGATGAAAGTTGGTGAAGAAGGCAAACTATTCGGTGCTGTTACTGGTCAAGCTATTGCTGAGCAAATGAGTTTGATGGGTCACAACATAGATAGAAGAGATATAATAATAGATGAGCCAATCAAATCACTAGGTGTATTTAGCGTAAAAGTTAAATTACACAAAGATGTTGTTGCTCCTCTAAAAGTTTGGGTTATCAGCGAAGATTAATCC
>JBFHKR010000157.1:0-5921 GCA_041595255.1 Chlorobiota bacterium | reverse complement strand
GATAAAATAATGAATTTATACTGATAATTCAAACCTATTTACTTTGTTCAAACTCTTTCTTCTATTCAATAATTAATTTTTTTTGATTAAATTGTTAAGATTATAATCACTCAACAGCATAAAAAAGTGAAATATTGGGATAAAAATCCAATTTACTTCCAGATTTTCATATCAGTACTTAGCTTTGGCTTTGTTTTACTGGGAACATTTTATTTCGTAAAACTTGCTACTACTGTTAGTGATGAGAATTTATTTATTTCACCTCCATCAGATATTTATATATCAAAATTGAAAGGTGAGTTTGATGACTATAGCAAACACAAGTATTATGATTCGACATTTGTAGGTAGTTTTATAATAGCTATTGATAACATATCACTAGATAGTGTTTCTAATCAATACGAGGTATTAGAAAATAGGAAAAATAGCGAAAACAATATATCACTCACAATAGCTAATTTTAATAGCCAACAAGTACAAACAATTAGAATTCCTTCAATAGATTTGGATAATTTTTATCTTGAAAACCTCAAATCCTCAGTTATTATTACTTATGTATTCCCTGAAGGTGTTTCAGACAGAGCTGGTTTGAAAAGTGGTGATATAGTATTAGAAATAAATGGACAGACTTTTAATAGTGTACAGCAAGCAGATAGAATAATAAAGAGTAGTCGTTCGGGTAGCACAATAGAGTATCTGATAAATCGGAATGGAAAAGTATTCAATAAACAACTTACTTTACCTAAATTCGGTATTAATTTATCGCAACTACTTATGATGATTTGTGGGATGTTTTTACTATTTCTAGGTGAAATAATAGGAATAAAACGTCCTAGAATCAGAGGGGCTAGAATAACTTCTCTTTCACTTATAATGTTTGGATTAGTTTCGACTCTTGGAATAGTAGGGCTTAGTTCTATTGATAATATTTTCGACCACTTTTTACTCAATTTTGCAAATTTTGCAATGTTTGTATCTATTCCGCTTATATTACATAGTTTGAAATACTTTCCTCGTCATTTGGTTGGAATTACAGAAAAGAAATATACTATTATAGTACCTTATATTATAGCTGGAATATTTTTTCTTTTACAAGTCGCAATAAATTACAATTTATTAATTAGTTTTATTGATATCAGGACCTTGGAGTTTATATCTGATTCTTTATTTCTAATTTTTCTAATTATGTCATCAACATTTATTTTTCTTACTAATCTAGTACATAGAAAATTGTTAAATAAAAAAGATTGGAAGAAAGGTAGATTAATTCGTTTTTCGTACACTCTTGTCTTTTTGATGATTGTGGTACAGTCTATTCTATTCCAGTTTGGTTACTTCAAATTAAGAGAATTAATCTACGGTTCTTTATTGCTCATTCCTGTATCTTATATGGTTTCAGTTGGCCTATATAGAGTATTCGACTTAAATATTAGATTAAAGAGAAATTATCAATACTTATTAGTTAGTACATTCCTATATATAATTTATACTTCGCTGGTAATACTATTTATTTATTTGTTATCATCTATACAGTGGGAAATACCTAATCTACACTTTTCAGGAACTTCTATAGAAGTTTTGAAAAACCCATTAAGTCAACATATGCATAGTCTTTATGAAAAGATTTTGATTGTATTGTTATCTATGTCAATTGCAATATTGCTTTGGAACGTGACTAAAGTAATTCAGGACAAAATAAATCATAAATTCTATAGATCTAAATCTGATTTCAGACACGCTGCAAAAGAATTCAGTAAACTTAACTCTAAGAGTTTCAACCCTGAGCAATTCAGCAAATTCTTTCTAAATAGATTATTAGATATGATTCAAACCAAGAGAGCTGGTTTACTGTTATTTAAAGATAATCATTTGGTATCACAAAGATTTGCTGGTTTGAATGATGATACATTAACAGAATATATTTCAGCTGTAAATAGTAAGCTACATATGAGTTTGAAAAACTATTCAGACAGCGTACCAGTGGATTATCTTCCAGACGCACAAAGAATTGTATTAAGAGAATTCAAATTTCAATATTTAACACCAATTTGGTCTAAAGATGATTTAATAGGGATAATTTTAGTTGGCGAAAAGCTGTCAGAGACAACTTATCATAATGACGATTTACTTTTTTTATCAGCAATATCAGGACAAGCTTCTGTAGCAATAGAGAACTCGCTGCTATATGAAGATTTGGCAAAACAAGAGCGTTTCAAACATGAGCTAGAAATTGCAAGAGGTATCCAACTTGCCTCATTACCTATCAAAACTCCAGATATTGATGGACTTGATATAGCAGGTGTATCGATACCTGCACTTGAAGTAGGTGGAGATTTTTATGATTATCTTAATGGTAAGTCCAATGCAGTTACTATAGTTATAGGAGACGTTAGTGGTAAGGGAACATCAGCAGCATTGTATATGTCCAAAATACAAGGGATAATGCGTACTCTACATGAGTTTGACTTGAAACCAAAAGAATTACTAGTAAGAACGAACTCCCTTATTAGTGATAGTATGGACAATAAATCCTTTGTTACTTCTACTAGTGCGTATATAAATTTGGATACGGAATCTGTTACCATTTCTAGAGCTGGTCATTTGCCTCTTTATTACTACAACAGTAAAGAGGATAGAGTAGAGAATTTGAAGCCGAATGGAATTATGCTAGGTTTTGGAAATGGAGCCAAATTTGCAGATATTCTAGAAGAAATTGTATTAGAGTTTAATTCTGGAGATATTCTTCTATTTATCACAGATGGGATATTAGAAACTAGGGATAATAGTGGGAAAGAATTCGATGAGAAAGAAATTATAAAAATGCTGCATATATACAGTAGTCAATCAGCTGAAGAAATTAAGACTAATATACTTAGAAGAGTACAGAGTTTTACAGGGGAAATGGAACAATTTGACGATATGACTATTGTAGTAGTTAAAAGGAATAACTAAAAGCGAACTCTGGATATCCAAATTTATTGATATCCATTTTATATGACAATTCATCATCAACATTAAAGTCATATAAATGAGCACCAACATAAGCATCAACAGCTGAGATTATATAAACTCCCAATAAGTAGAACGCCATCATATCTCTATTATCTCTATTAAACTCTTTGTTTGCCTTTAATTGTCTGATTTGTAAATCAGTGAGTAAGTTTTTTTTAATAGGGTAATAAGTATCACTCAAATCTTCGGGAGATTCTATTGGTATTTTTGTTCCAGTTTTAGTTGCAAATTCTAATTGGTCGCTATAGCTATTGAACTCACTATTATAATAATAAATCAATCCACCCAACCCTACTGCCGCGCCAAATAAAATAGGTGCCTTCCAATATTCTTCATTATAATATTGTCCCCAGCCAGGTATAATTGATTTCCAAAGTGCTTCACTCGGAGATTTTGACATGTAATCGTTATTAGACATTGGGACAGTCTTTGTCTCAGATTGTATAATACTAGTGCTATCCTGAGCTAAAGTAATATTAGAAATCGATAAAAAAGTAATCAATATGATTATCAATTTTAGCATACTGCAATTGCTTCTATTTCGATTTGAACATCCTTAGGTAAACGACTAACTTCGAAAGTAGCTCTTGCAGGCTTAGATTCATGGAAGTAAGTATTATAAGTCTCATTCATCTCTGTAAATTTACTCAAATCTGTCATAAGTACAGTTGTTTTTACAACATTATTCAAACTTAGACCTTGCGAAGCAAGTATAGCTTTAATATTTTCAATTACTTTTTGAGTTTGCTCTTCAATAGTTTCTCCTACCAAATTACCTTTAGTATCTAATGGTATTTGTCCAGATATAAACAACATTGAACCGGATGCCTTTACAGCTTGTGAATAAGGGCCAACTGGCGCTGGAGCATGTGGTGTTTCTATTATTTCTTTAGTCATTTCATTTTTTCCTTCGCGTATAAAGCTGCACCTAATATTCCAGCTTCATTATGCAATTTTGATTTTATAATTAATACTTTTTCTTTTAGTTCTGGTATTACTCTTCTCTTCATTTCGCTCATTGCTGTATCAAATAGAAGATTATTTACATGACTAATACCACCACCAATCACAAATATAGGAATTCCAGTCAAATTAGCAGCAGAACTAAGCCCAATTCCTAATAACTTTCCCATTTCCATGAAGTTTATAATTGCCAGATCATCACCAATATTTACAGCGTCGGATATTTCTCTTACTGTGAATGAATCAAGTGAATTAAGCATAGAATTAGGAAAATTTTTCAAATCCGATTTAGCTCTATTTACAAACTCATTAGCATTAAAATATGATTCGAAAATGCCTGTTCTATAATCATCTCCTTTCTCTTTGTAGTCGATTATAATATGCCCTAACTCACCTGAGCTTCCAGCTTTAGAAGTTATTAATTCTTTGTCTCTGACTAATACACTACCTATACCTGTACCAAGTGTAACGAAGTAATATTCACTTAATTCATTAAGCTTAGCTTCAGCGAATCCAGCTAGATAAGCATCATTTTGATAATATATCGGTAGGTCAGTAAATTTACTAAATACTTCCAATATATTCTCTGATTCCCAATATTTCATATTTGGTGCTGAGACTATATCACCTGATTTATCAATTGTACCTGGGAAACCAATTCCGATCGATTCGGGAGAGAACCTTTTAGATAAATCAGCTATTGTAGTTTTAATAGAAGTTTCGAATTCTGAAATGCTATTAGCAATATTCGGAATTTCAGTGTTGTGAATTAGCTTTATGTCTTCGACTATGCCGAATTTGATGAATGAACCACCAATATCAATCCCCAGATTCTTCATCATTCTTCTTTTTCTTGATGAATATTACTTTCTCACCTGGCTTGATCATTCCGTATTTCTCACGTGCTAGACGCTCTATTTCTAAAGTATCTTTTTTCATTTGAACTTCTAGTTTTTTTAAAGAATCTATTTCGGCAACAAGCTTTTCAGCTTTTTCGGATAGGTCACTTTCTTTAGTAATGTAGCTATATTTGTTGATAGCTCCATAATCCGTGAATAGATAGAAAATCAATATTACAAATAAAATAACCCCGCCTACGACAAGATGTCTTTTGACGGGGTTTTCGTGTAATTTTAGTTTACTATCTTCAGTCATTTATACTTATTCTTTTATTTGAATTGTTTCAAGAATTCAACGAAATCATCCATTTCTTTTTTAGTTCTTGTCTCAGTAACAGCAATTAATAATGTATTTGGACTATTAGCATATTTAGAAACATTGATACCAGCTAAGAATCCTTCATCGTTTGCCTTATCTAATAGAGCTACTATATCACCAGGAACTTTTACTGCAAATTCGAATACAAACGGTTTATCGTTGAATAATTCGTAACCATCTAATTCTACTATTCTATCAGCTAAGTAATGTGCTTTATGGAAAGATTGCTCTGCAACTTCTTTAACACCTGATTTACCCATAGTCTCCATATATACTGTAGCAGCTAACATGAAAAGACCTTGGTTAGTACAGATATTAGATGTTGCTTTTTCACGCTTAATTTGTTGTTCACGTGTTTGTAATGTTAGTACAAACCCTCTTTTACCGTCCAAATCTTGAGTAACACCAGTCAATCTACCTGGAATTTTTCTAACGAATTCTTGTTTACAAGCAAAGATACCTAAGTAAGGTCCACCAAAGCTTAGTGGAATACCTAATGGCTGTCCTTCAGCAATTACTATATCTGCATTATAATTCCCAGGAGCTTCTAAAACTCCTACAGAAAATGGATCAGCAGCGACTATAAATAAACTACCATTCTCATGAGCTAGTTTTTCTATTTCGTGTACTTCTTCTACAGTACCTAAGAAATTAGGTTGTTGAACTACTACAGCCGAAGTTTTATCACTTAGTAACGATTTCAACTTTTCGAAATCTGTAGTCCCGTC
>JBFHKR010000156.1:0-5961 GCA_041595255.1 Chlorobiota bacterium | reverse complement strand
GTAATCCAATATTCTGTAATCCACCCCGAAGCTGTTGGTAGAAGTGCAGAAGAAACTATTAGAGTACTTCAAGCTCTTCAAACTGGTGAGTTAACTGCTTGCGGTTGGAAGCCTGGTGATAAAACTTTATAATAATATAAATTACTGATAATTTAGTATATTATATAAGAATAGATTAATTTTGCGTGCTACTTTTAACAGAAGTAGCACTTTTTATTTTTGAACAAAAATCGCAATAAAGGTAAAGTCTTGGAAAAAGAGATAAAAAAATTAGATGAGTGCACAAGAGAATTAACTATCACGCTTACTACAGATGAGCTACAACCTCATTACGAGAAGGCATACAAAGCTATGCAACCCAAAGTAAAACTACAGGGTTTCCGAAATGGGAAAGTACCAATAGCTATGATAAAGAAAATGTATGGACCAGGTATAGAAGCTGATGCTGACCAAGATTTGATAAACGATGTATTTAGAAATTTTACTCAAGAAGAGAATATCCAAGTACTAGGTACACCTACTCTAAAAGATATTGCAAAAGATGAAAATGGAATCAAATATGTAATAGAGTTCGAGACTCTACCTACTATTACACTCAAAGATTACAAAGGTGTATCAATCGATGAGCCAATTCATACTGTTACAGATCAAGAAGTACAAGACGAATTAGATTATATACTTGCTCAAAATGGTGAGTTAGAAGAAGCAGAACAAGTAACTGACGAACACCACGTTATAAAAGTAGAAATGGCTGAAATACTAGAAGGTGGTGAGTTGAGTGAGCCTAATGAAACTGACGTTTACCTTGCAGATAAAAATATATTGCCTGAGTTAAAAGAAAACATATTAAATACGAAAGTTGGTGATTCATTTGATTACACTCCTACAGCTCCTGATGCTAATCCAAGTATCAAAGATAAAAATTTCAAAGTAACGATAACTAAAATACAAAAGCTAACGCCTGCTGTACTAGATGACGAATTCGTAGAGAGAGTAACCGGTGGTAGAATAACTAAAGCCGAAGAGCTAAAAGATGAGATTAATTTCAATCTACAAGATGAATGGGATAGAAAAAGCCGCGAATTAGTAGAAAATCAGATTGTTGCAAATCTAGTTGACTCTAATGATATACCTGCTCCTGAGCAATTAGTTAGTCAAGTACTTAAGCAGATGATACAAGATGTAAAGCAAAGATACGAGAAGAACCCAGAGCAGTTAAATATGACTGACGATGAGTTAGAGGCACAGCTAAAACCGAATGCTGAAAGATCTGTGAAATGGGAACTCGTTCGTAACCAGATAATTGAGAATGAAAGCATAGAATTAGAAGATTATGATATAGATCCAATAGTAGAGAAAGAAGCTAAGAGATACGGTCAAGACGTAGAACAAATGAAGAAAATACTTGTTCAAAACCCTAATTTCTTAACTAAGATACTATCAAAGAAAGTAATTGACTTCGTATTAGATTTCGCTATTATCAACGAAGTGGACTTCGAGACACACGAAAGAATAGAAGACTAATCTATAACGATTATGAGAAAGACTAAAAGAAGCGGTAGCATTAACTTGTTATCGCTTTTTTTTAGTGTCATTCTGAACGAGTAACGCAGTGTAGTGAAGAGTCTAAGAGATAAATACATCTACAAAAGCCCCAGAGGGGCGGAATATCTGTAAACCAGCAATCGTACAACAAGATTTTGCCTCGTAGAGGTGATATATTGATAAAAACGTTTTATAATAAACATAAAAAAAGGCCGTTTTCAATTAAGAAAGCGACCTTTATCAAATCGTAGTAGCGTATGCTTGGAATTTATTTTACTATTACTCCTTGATGATTTTTTGAAAAAAATGATTCTTTTCATTTTCTAAGATTAGAAAGTAACTTCCTGAAGGTAAGTTTGCTTCTATATCTATTTGACTTGGTATGTTTATAGTTCTATCTAAAACCAAATCCCCACTTAGAGAATGTAACTTCAGAGAATAGTTCCCAGAAGGTACATCTATTGCATCTAAAGTAAATCGATTTACAAATGGACTAGGATATGTCTTGATGGTTCTATATTCATTAAGTGGCACTGATGTTATAGTCAGTAACGAAAGATTATATTTATAGAGTCCACTAAGACCTACAAATTGGAATAAGCTCTTTTTACTCAAGAAAGTTTTGTTCATAGCTATGGCTTTAGGGTCATAACTTCTTTGCTGCTTTATCCAATCTTCACCTCCATTTGTGGTAGTGTAATAAACTTCTAAAGGAGTGAGTGCTATTCCTATTTCAGTGTTAATAAAATTTATATCCCTTATACTCCATCCTATAAAAGTACTATCTTCGTGCTGAAGGTCCCATGTCTTACCTCCATCAATAGAATTATAAATTAAATCATGTCTTTTTTTATCATCACTAAATAAGTTAATACCTCCCGCCCAATACAACTCATCGTTAAATGAATAAATTGTTTGGATATAACCTCTACCAATTAAAGACTGTTCCCAGTCTATACCATTTACAGACCTATTAAATAAAGCACTAGAGTCACTAGTGTTATAATTAGAATTGTGAAATATATTATTTTTAGTAACCAAAACTTCACCTATTGAATGAGTTTTATAAAACTCAGCAGTTTTCCAGCGGTCTTTAGTTATGTAGTAATGAATTCCGTATGCTGCTATACCATAGCCATTGGAATTAGTATGTAGGTTTTTTATATCAGATGATGTATTTAATTTGAATGAAGTATCATTTTCAAATGTATTCAGATTGAATTTATTAAGAATCCCATTTTTATCATCATAAGTAATTATTACTTCATTCGGACTCTGTAATTCTGCTAGTTGTGGATTATAGAGGATGAAATCATCAGGTGGGTCTTCACCAAATATATCAAATTTATTATCATAAATCGAATTCCAAGTATCACCACCATCAGTTGACTTAACAATTTCGATAAAAAGGGATTGGTTTCTTAAAACCAAATAACAAATATTATCAAAGCATTTGGCATCGGCTATTCTATAGTCATTGAAATCTATTTCTTGACCATTCTTGTATATTGGTACTTTTTCCCAATAACTGTCGTTCCATTCCTGGGAAAAGAGAAGTGTTGGAATTACTATAAATAGTAGTATATATTTCATTTTTTGTCCTTAGATAGATAGTTGATAGAATAGAGACACGCAAATTGTCAGTTTAGTTACATGTATGTATCGATTTATTTTTCACTAAGTGCAATTCTAATAAATAAACATAAAAAAAAGGTCGCTCTCAGTTAAGAAAGCGACCTTTATCAAATCGTAGTAGCGTATGCTTGGAATTTACTTTACTATTACTTTCTGAGTAAATGTTCCGTAGTCAGTTGTCATCTGTATAAAGTATGCACCTGAAACTAAGTTATTAGGAGTCCACGTGATTCCCCAATTACCTTGAGTCATATATTTAGATACTAAACCTTCTAGTTTGTTTCCAGTAGCATCATATACATCCATTGTTACATTAGTTGATTGAGTTAACTCAAACTCTATCGTTGTTTGCTTTTCAACTGGATTAGGGTATAAGTTGATGGAGTTGTTATTTAAGTAATTAGTTGTTGTACTATTCCAGTTTACAGAAGATATACTAATTTCTTTTTGAAATAATCCTTTATTCCAAATACCGAGTATAAATTTAGTTTGTGTGAATCCACCAAAAGTAGGCCTTAGACTCAATTCTTCTACATCTTCGACATTCTGAATTTCCCAAGTTTCTCCTCCGTCAAAAGTTAGATATGTAGATGTATTCTGTCCACACGCAATACCAATTTGATTATTATAGAATTTTATATCATCCAAATCTACTCTATGGTCAAATGACTTATTTAGCATTTCTTCCCACGTCTTTCCGTTATCAGTGCTTTTGATAATTATATCGAAGAACTCAAATTTTTCATCAACTATTATATATTTACTAGCAGTTATAAAAATAGAATTATCTTCTTTTACAACCATTTCTAAACCGATAATTTCACCCAAATCAGTTTCTATCCAACTTTCTCCTTTATCTTCAGATCTAAAATATTTTGATACTATTTCTAAGCCTTCATCTGATGTTAAATAAGAGTAAATTAACTTATCATTTTCATAATTTATATAAACTTCTGATAGGTCATTAACATCTATTTTCTGAGTTGTTTTCCAACCATCATCTGTAATAAATAACTCTGAATCTGTACCACAAATCCCATTATCCTCATCTATCATCTTTATTGATGCTATATAGAAAGTGGCGTCTATTTTTAAATTTTCTATACTATTATCTGAAAAGTTATACTTGAAAATATTTCCTTTACTCCCTAAACAAACAAATGCAATATTTTCATTTATCACTTCCAAAACGGATGGGAACTCTTTTTCAAAACCTTTCGGATTACCATCAACAAGTGTATCCCATGTGACACCATCATTAGTCGATCTTAAAATTGCAATTTCTCGTGTATGATAAGTAAATAGATATGTACTTTCACCTGATGAAATAATTTGTCTATACCTAACTGTATCTAGCTCTGCTGTTTGTAACCACCCTTGTGAAAGGAGTGTTAAGTTTGACATCATTATAAATGTAATTATAAATTTCATGACTATTACTCCTTGATGATTTTTTGAAAAAAGTGATTCTTTTCATTTTCTAAGATTAGAAAGTAACTTCCTGAAGGTAAGTTTGCTTCTATATCTATTTGACTTGGTATGTTTATAGTTCTATCTAAAACCAAATCCCCACTTAGAGAATGTACCTTCAGAGAATAGTTCCCAGAAGGTACATCTATTGCATCTAAAGTAAATCTATTTACAAATGGACTAGGATATGTATTTATTGTCTTATATTCATTTAGCGGAACTGAAGTAATACTCAATAATGATAATTCATATTTGTATAGACCACCCAACCCTATGTATTGGAATAAATATTTATCCGTAATAAATGACTTATTTATTTCAAATTTGTTTTTTACAAATTCCCTTTTTTGTTTTATCCAATTTAATCCCCCATTTGTAGTTGTGTAATAATAATCGATACCTGTTAAAGCTATGCCTAATTCTTTATTAATAAAGAATATATCTCTAACACTCCATCCGATTGAGGAACTATCTTCGAGTTGAAGGTTCCACGTTTGTCCTCCGTTTGTTGAATTATAAATAATATCTCTTCTTTTTTTTAAATCCTCAAAAACTTTAATTCCACCAACCCAAAATAAACTATCACTGAATTTATAAATTTCCTGTATAACACCATTCCCTATTCTATATTCTTCCCAGTCAACACCGTTTAAGGATTTACTTAGAATTGATGATGTATCACTTTGCTCAATGTTTATGTTAAAGAATTCATTTTCTTCCGTAACTAACAGTTCTGATATAGAGTTAGTTGTATGTAAGTCCGCTGTTTCCCAATGATCTTTAGTTAAAAAATAGGTCACTCCATGTGCAGCTATACCATAACCATTAAAATTTGTACTTAGATTTTTTATTTCATGAATAGTTTCTAATTTGAATGAAGTATCATTTTCAAATGTATTCAAATCAAATTTATTAAGTATTCCATTATCATCATCATAAGTGAATATTACTTTTTCTAAACTCTGTATCTCTGTTAATCGTGGATTATACGGTATAAACCAATCTGGGAATTCACCAGTTTCAATATCAAATGATGTGTCATAGATTGAATTCCATGTATCACCTCCATCAGTTGTTTTAAATATTTCTGTAAATAAATATGAATTATTTAAAACCATTATACACTCATCACCAAAGCATTTGGCATCGGCTATTCTGTAGTCATTGAAATCTATTTCTTGACCATTCTTGTATATCGGAACTTTTTCCCAATAGCTATCATCCCATTCCTGCGAAAAGAGAAGTGTTGGAATTACTATAAGTAGTAGTATATATTTCATTTTTTGCCCTTAGATAGATAGTTGATAGAAT
>JBFHKR010000155.1:0-5989 GCA_041595255.1 Chlorobiota bacterium | reverse complement strand
GGTACTGAAAGAGTAGTTATCCCAGAAATGTACAATGAGCAAAATGGTATGTGGCGCGGATGGACAGAAAATTACGTAAATGTAATATTCCCAGGTCCTGCAGATTTGCCTCAAGTACCTCACAAAATACAAATCAATAATATGATTGAGAGCCGTGTATTTGGTGAATTAACTGAGCTCCGTACGGAAGTAAAAAGAACACCTACTAAGCGATTCAAACTACCTGTGATAGGGTAGATCTGAACTTTATGCAGGTCACTATCTTTAGTATAAACCGGATTTCATATATGGAATTCCCCTCTCGAGGGGTGGACTGCGAAGCAGGACGGGGTGGTAGCTACCTTTTGACTAACGTCTAATAGGTTTAATCAAAACTACGTTCGAATTACCTCTCACTTACCTATGTTGATCCACTAGTATTACATTGCCATCAGGGTCAGTAAGTACTAAGTTCGCAGGTCCTTCACTGTTCTCATCTACTTCGTTTACTAATGTAATACCCGAAGATTTGAGCTTTCTTTGAATCTCACGAATATCTTCATAAGTTTCTAGATTCTCTCCTATTGTATCCCAACCTGGGTTAAATGTAAGTATATTTCCTTCGAACATACCTTGGAATAAACCTATCAAAGTAGTCCCATTTTTCATAATTAAGTAGTTCATATCCAGTCCACCACCCATTTGACTGAAACCCAACTTCTCGTAAAAATCTTTTGATACACTCAAATCTTTCACGCTCAAACTAACCGAAAATGCTCCTAAATCCATAATTATCTCTTTTAATGTTTGTATTTAAATATATAAGTTATAAAATTAAGAAATATTCTACATTAAGTCAAAAAATACATTTTTGAATGTGAGAGTAAAGGTAAAGAATAGTTTGAAATGAAAAGAATAAATCCTTAACTTGTGAGATACTATGAATATATAAAGAATGAAAATGAAATCAGTTTTACTATTATTATTTCTTACTTTGAGTGCAAATGCTGAATTAGAGAACTTGGTTCAGATTAATGATAATCTTAACAGCACAGCGCAGAAATCACCATCAATAGCAAGTGATGATATAGGAAATTTTTACTCTATTTGGATTGATTATAGGAATAACAAATTGGGTGAGATTTTTTTCTCTAAATCTGAAGATAGTGGTAAAACTTGGTCAGAGAATAAATTCATTTTTAATTCTGACATTCCCAACTCTAAATTTCAAAGATACGCTACTCTCAAGACACATGGAGATAATTTGTATGTTTGTTGGATGTCAACAGTGAATGCAAAAATAGAGGTGTTCTTTTGTAAATCCACGGATAAAGGCGAGACATTCACTAATCCATTAATAGTCTCCGATGATAATTCTAAGTACAATCAAGACTTCCCAGTTATGAATGTAGATGACAACGGCGGTATTCATATTGCTGCAATTGATAATAGAAATCATGAACAAGGGAAAGTATCATTTGCAGAGTTAATGTACACACATTCCACAGATGAAGGTGAAACTTGGTCACCAAATAAAATTATTTCGAATTTTAATGTTAATGCTGGTGCTTGTGAGTGTTGTTGGCCAGCTTTGGACACCTACACTGATACTGATGGCAATGTAACAGTTTCAGTATTATATAGAAGCAATATCAATAATCTTAGAGTAAGCTACCTTGCTAATAGCTACGATGGGGGGCTAAACTTTGAACAGCCAAGAAGAGTTGGATTCGAAGATTGGATTATTGATTTCTGTCCAGTGTCTGGACCTTCAATCGAATATGATAATTCTGGTAAACTACATATGACATATAAAACTATATCTGATATATATTATAGTTCATTCGATTCTAACAACCCAACTAATAATGAGACTCATATAGCTTCAGGTGACAACCCAGGATTAGTTTTTAATGAACATACAGGTAGAGTATATATTAGTTATGAAAATTATGAATCAAACCGTCTTCAAACTAGAATTGTTGAGGTAAGTCAGTCTAATAATGTAAGCAGTTCCAACTTAATACTCCCTATGAATTCTGATATTTCAATGTCTAACCTAGATATGATTTTCAGTAATGAAAAAGTTTATATGAACTGGGAAGGTGAAACTGAGGGTAATGAAAATAGTAATATTTGGTTTGCAGAATATATCAGTAAATTAAGTTCTGTCGAATATAGCATTAATGCTTCAGCTATCAAGACTGACAACGAAGGTAATTTAATTATATCTACCAACGAATTCAATACTAAATTGGTAATCTCCGATCTGATGGGTAAAATTTTAATCGAACAAGAATTAAATATTCCAGTTAAAGATTATATAGTTGATCTCAGTCAACTTAATTTCAAAGTATTATTAAGTAATATAATATCACCTAGGGGTAATACTAGCAGAATTATAATAAAATAGATTTTCGTATTCATTATTCTTTTGGTATATTAGTGACTTATGACAATTAGAAATAAAATATTATCTTCAATCATAGCTGTTCTGTTTTTGATTCCAGCAATAGGAATAAATATCAACACACATATTTGTGGGCAAACAAATGAAGTCTCAAAGTCATTAGTAATACCAGGTTTGCTCAATCCTAAAGAATGTGATAAATGCCATAAAGAAGTGGTAGTTGTTAAGTCCTGTTGTAGTAATGAGGGAAAAGAACAACAAGCCAGTACCGAAGAAAACAACAAAGAGAAAAATTGTTGTGAGGATATCAGTGAATACAATAGTTATGAATATATTTCAATTCGTGCCACTAATATAACTATAGACTATTCAGAAGTATTTCTATCGTTTGTCAGTTCAAATCTACTTTATGAAATTCAAGAACCGACTAATTATCAACTATATGACGAACTAAGGCGAAGGCCTTACGATGTTGATATACTTACCTTTAATTGTTCATATTTGATTTAGATAATTACTTATTCTATTAAGTAATTATTTATAAATTAATATGAGTTAAGAAATGAAAACACAAATTATCACTATTGTTATTTGTACTGGGTTACTACTATTTGGTTGCAATAGTAATACTACAAGTAGTGATCCAATTAATGAAAAAGTGACACTTTCAGTGACTATGAACCATACTTTCGGTCCAGATAATGTGGATCCAGAAGTATCTGTTCATACCAATTCATCAGGAAATGAGATAAAATTCACAAAGTTACATTACATAATGACTAACTTTGTTTTGGTGGATAGCGAAGGCAATGAGTTAAAAATTGATTCTTCTGCTGCGTATATTAATTTTGCAGAAGGTAGATTAGATTTCGATTTAGAAAATATACCAGTGGGTGATTACTCTGAAATCAGATTTCTATTAGGTGTAGATTCACTTACTAATCATCAAAACCCTAATTCCTTTTCGGCTACTAGTCCTTTGAACCCGATAATTAATAATTTATATTGGGGCTGGATGGATGGATTTATCTTTTGTTCTGTTGAAGGTTATCACTACAAAGAAGGACAAATGAAAGGAGCTTTTGCATATCATATTGGATTAGACGAAAACTTAATGAGAATCAAAATAAATAAAAATTTCAATGTTCAGAAGGGTATTCCTTTAATACTTAATTTTGATCTTTCAGCATATTTTGAATCTCCCTATGTGATAGATATAACAGAAAATGCCCCAATAACACACTCTGATAAAGCTGCTGATTTTGGTTTAAGTAGTAAACTAAGTGAAAACTTACTAAAAGCGTTTAGTATAAAGGGAGATTAGACTGATGAATAATAGAATTAAATTTATAATATCTACTTCTATACTATTAGCTATTGCGCTTGTATCTTGTACTGATAATGAGTCCACGAACCCAATCAATGAGTTCGAAACTACACCTTATACTCTAGTAGTACCTAGTAATCTGCCAGCACCTATATTACCTCAGGACAACCCTTTGACTTACGAGGGCATAGCACTAGGTAAAGCACTTTTCTTCGAAAAGATGTTATCGAAAGATGGGACTGTATCTTGTGGAAGTTGCCACAATCAGAGTAATGCATTCACAGATACTGATAAACAATTCTCTGAGGGGAGAGAAGGTAAAATAGGAGATAGGAACTCGATGCCTATATTCAATATGTTTTATCATACGAAAGGATTTTTCTGGGATGGTCGTGCAAAATTATTGAGAGATCAATCTTTAGGCCCTATAGAAAATCCTTTGGAAATGGGTGAAACATTGGAAAATGTAGTAAACAAGTTACAATCAGAGTTCGAATATCGTAAGCTTTTTTATAATGCTTTTGGTGACTCAACCGTAACTCCTTTGAAAATGAGTTTGGCGATGGAGCAATTTATGTTGACTTTTGTTTCAGGAAACTCTAAATTTGACAAAGTAGAAAGGGGAGAAGCTCAATTCACAGATTCAGAGTTGAGAGGTAAACAACTTTTCTTTACTGAGTTTGAAACAGGTGGTGAGACTCGTGGAGCAGATTGTTTTCACTGTCATGCTACGGCTGATTTCTCTAATCATGAATTCATGAATAATGGACTAGATTCTGAGTCTGAATTCAAAGATTTGGGAAGAGCTCAATTTACCAAAAGACCAACTGATAATGCGAAATTCAAAACACCTTCCCTTAGGAATGTGGCAGTAACCGGACCATATATGCATGATGGGCGTTTCGCAACTTTAGAAGAAGTGATCGAACACTATAATAGTGGTATAAAAGAATCTCCCACATTAGATGTGAACATACATGGGATCAAAGACGGTATGAACCTGACAGAACAAGAAAAGCAAGATTTATTGGCATTTCTGAATACACTTACTGACGAGTTTTATCTTAATAATGAAGAATACAAAGAAAAATAATCACGAGAAAAAAATGAAAAATATAATTATAGCAACTTTTCTAATGCTTTTTACTAACGTACTTTATTCAAACGAAGTCAAGTTGAATTTTGATTTTAACGTTGCTGGAGAGGAATTCATAATTAACAAGAAGTACACTAATAACGACAATATTAATTATAAAATCACAAGATTAGAATTCTATATGTGTGGTTTCAAATTAGATGATTTGGAATTAGATGATTACTTGTTAGTAAATGGAAATTTTAAGACATATTCACTTGGTGAGTATAGTATTGATAAAGTGAATAATGTCACTATGTCTTTCGGTGTAAAGAAAGAGGATAATATCAATCAAGACCCTAATAAATATGGGGTATTTCATCCTTTGGGACCAAAAGATCCATCTATGCACTGGGGCTGGGCTGCTGGGTATAGATTTTGGGTTGTAGAAGGAGTTGTGGACCATGATAATGATGGAGTATATGACAAATCATTCCAATACCACGTGTTAGGAGATGAAGCTTTTAGAACTATGACGTTAAATATAGGTGCGACTAGTAATAACGGAATACTAGATATTAATCTTGGTTTCGATGTTCAGAAATTACTGTTACCGGTTGATATGACAAAGTTCGTTGCTTATCACGATTTCTACAATAATTCTCAAGAGCTAAGAGATTTTATAAATAACATAACTTCTTCTGGTTTAATTACTAGTAAAACGACCAGCTCAGTCGAATCTATAGAAAATAACATAGAAGTTTACCCTAACCCTGCTGCTGATTACTTAATAATTGGTGAGAAATATCTAAATTCAAACTTTAGTATTGTAGCGATTGATGGTACTATACTCCTTTCAGGTACGATTAATAGTAATCATATAAATCTTGAAAATCTGGTTAGTGGAACTTATTTGATTAGAATTAGTGAACTCAATGGCAATATAAAAACAGCCAAATTTGTTAAAAATTAGACTCATATATTGCGTCCTACTACTGCTGTTTCTTTTCTCTTGCTCAGATGAGAAGTTAATAGAATCAGATGTAGAAACTAAAGAATATAGATTCCTAGATGGTATTCCTCGGGAGCTACCAAAAGTAGAATATCCCGAGGATAACGTACCTAATGAAGATAGAATACTACTGGGTAAATCACTATTCGCCGATAAACGTTTGTCAAGGACGAATGAAATATCATG
>JBFHKR010000154.1:0-6028 GCA_041595255.1 Chlorobiota bacterium | reverse complement strand
TGGACGAGAGTGTGGATACTGATAGCACATTAATCAAAGTAGCAGCTAGAAACTATCAAGACTATGTTGCCCTTGCAGAAACTCGATGGTTATATCATAAGTTTAGTCCTGATAAGGATTGGCTGGCTATTAATACAAGAGCAGCGGTATATCTTTCAACATTAATTGAATATCAAGATTCTTACTATTATGGTGGTGGTTTTTTAGAGAGTGACGAATCAAGGGGAAACGACCATATATATAATTTCTCTCAACCAAGATATAAATACACCTTTGGAGAAATAATATCTTCTGACCCAATTAATAAGATTTTTAGTACTAATAAAAGTCAACGAGACAAATACAGAACTGATTCTTTGAATTTATTAACTTCAAATAATATTCAATATATAACAGTAATGCGAAATGGCTTTAGTGCCATAAGTTCCTATGATATTTTAGTTCTCGAACTCGTTCCTATTTTATCGATAAAAAATAAGGTAACTGGTATCCTAAATTCAAATGATACTGTTTATGTCTTCGGTAGAAGTGGAGAAATTGTCGTAGCAAAAGAAAGTGAGTTCGGGGTAAGTTATAAAACTGAAATTGAAAGAAAAGAACTTGGTTTCAATGTAAATGCTATAGTAAGCAAAGAAAATAAAACAATTTATCTTGCTTCAAACAACTCTCGAATATATAAGATGAGTATATACGAGCCAGTGTCATCAATACAAGTAGAGACTAACAATTTGATAAAACAATATAATGATGTGATTTGGATAGATGATGAAGTAGAAATCATTGGGGTTTATAAATATATTGGGCAGAAGCAGAACATTAATCGAAGTTCAAATAACTATCTTGAGTTCAAACAAGGTATTTACTACTTATCATATAAGTACAAAAATGAAATCTACAACCATAAAATAATGGTAAACTAAATGAAGGCTAAACTTATTTTTATATTTATTTTATTCCCACTTATTGTTCAAGCAGCGAGTGTATTAGACTCAATTGTGATAGAAGATATCAGCACAGTATGGACTAATGAAGATGGATATTCTATTTGTAACGTTAAAATGGCAGTGGGTGGTACTCTACGCGAATACGATAATCAGTATTTTTATAAAAATGGTCATACTGGTTATCACATTAATAAGTCTGATGGAAGTATATATAGAAAGACAACTATGAAATACTTAGTTGGTAATAGGTTTTATAAGAATAGTGAGGGAAGTTGGGATATTTCGACTGACGACATAGACAAAATAATAATGGTTGATTTTAATGTGGGTACTAATTCAACTTTTAAAATTACTACACTGAAAGATGGAATTGCCGATTCGGTTCATACTTTTATAGATTCTTATGATAGATTTCTATATTCTAAACCTGATGCAGACTTTAGAGTATATAATTTAAATGATAATCAACTTATCTTGTACTTTGATTGTATAGCTAATAGTGGCCCTGGTCCAATTCCAATATTCAAATCAGTTTTTGTTGATATTCAAAAAAATCGAGTTCAAAACCTACAGTATTTAGGTGGGCGAAGTGTTCATTTTAATTTAACAAATGTAATAATTAGCAAAGATGAGAAGCAATTTGTCACAACAAATCCGAATATAATAGACGGTCCTTACGATTACACTGACGGTGCTGACACACATAATTTCTTTGTGCTAAATAATGATTCGATCAGTTCATTAAAGGATTACAATGCACCAGAAAACATGAAAAGTTGGTTCAAGGAAATACTCAACGACTCTCTATCAACTATCATTATTAGAGATTCGATTATGGTCTTCAACTTCCGAAATAAAACCGTTCCGAAATCCTACTTCCTCGACGCTGAAGATAAGGCAATAGCGAAATATCACTTCGAGGATAAGAATATTATTGCTTTGATAATCAAGCAAGCTGATGGCGATAAGAGAGTATTCGCATTCCATTATCCATCGTATAAAATTTTGCTAGACGAGATTGACAATGCACCTTATCTGGGTGAGATGTTGGGTGAGCTGAATGACGGCAATTTATTGACAATAGGTGATGACAGTTATATATACAAGCACAAATGGAAGTATAATTTCAATACAGTAGAAGCCGAGTTCGATTACAAATTGGTAGATGACAACAAAATCGAATTCGGGGATTTATCCGAAGGGCCAATCAAAAGTTGGAAATGGGATTTCGGTGATGGTACTACTTCAAATGAAAGAAATCCAGTTCACCAATTTGCTAGTAGCGGTAAGTATTTCGTAATATTAACGGTTACTAATGAGTATGGGAAAGAGCATCAAACTTCAAAAGAAGTAGTGGCGAAAGGAGTCCTTAAATCAAATTTTGAATATACTGTAAGCCAAGATGGAGATGATAGTATAGTAGAGTGCACTAATCTTTCACCAGATATAGCAGTCCGTTATATATGGAATTTCGGAGATGGCACTTACTCAAATGAGAAAAACCCTATTCACAGATATAACTTCCCTGGTAAATACTACATCTCCCTCACCGCATTCGATAGCGAAGGAAATTATAAAATTTATCTTAAAGACGAGGTTATAGAAGTTCCGTAGTAGAACTTATCTCAACCAACCTTTTTTGATACAATTGCTAGAGTACCAAACTAGAAAAAACCCAACTGCTACTATCATAACAGGCATTATCAATCCACTTGGACCATAAACTTCTGCTGTATTAGCAATGAAGATAACATAAGTCATCTGAGGGATAATACCGATAAGTGAAACTATGAACATAGACCGAGCCCACTTCTTCTTAAGTAATAAGCCGATGCAACCGAGAGTACCATCGAACACTGCTATAGCAAATGCAAAAAACACCCAAGCTGGATAGTTGCTATATAGCTCTTGCTCAGCGACTGACAATGTCTGAATCATTTCTTCTTTCATTAAAGTATGGCTTAAAAATGAGCCTATTCCCATTAGATTCCACAAAAGAAAGATTATAGCCGCAATCCAATACCACATAGGAACTTTTATTGATTGGTTATCCATAGCCCATACTCCAAATATTGTTAATCTGTAACTAGTAATATTCCTAATATACTATAATCTATCGAATTACGATGCTTTATAACTTATTTTTTTAGGTGATAGAAGTAAATTAATTTATCCAAATCTTATCAGTATTTTATCAGAATGGAATAAAAGTGGCTGAATATTTTTCACCTTAACTCAAATTTGATTTGATTACTTTTTCTAGATCATCGAAGGCAATCTTTAGATCGTCATTTAATATTGCGTGATCAAATCTATCTTTGTAGGTTAGCTCTTCTTTTGCTCGCTCTAGTCTGGTATTTAGCTCTTCAGTACTTTCAGTACTTCGTTTTTCTAATCTTCGTTGTAGTTCTTCGAAGCTAGGAGGATAAATAAAAATAAGTAAAGTATCATCAGGGAAGTTTCTCCTCAGTGATACTGCGCCTTTTACATCTACATCAAATAAGATTGAATTACCCGAATTAATGTGCTTTTTAATTTCTGATTTGAGTGTACCATAGTAGTTGCCAAATATCTGTTCATATTCAGCAAACTCTCCATTTGCCACTTTTTCTTCGAATTCTTCTTTAGATAGAAAAAAATAATCTTTCCCGTGTACCTCACCCTCTCGTATTTTACGAGTAGTACAAGACACAGAGAACCGAATCTCTGGATACAAAGTCATCAGATAATTAGCTAAAGTAGATTTGCCACCACCGCTAGGAGAAGATAGAACTATGAGCTTTTTCTTGAACATTACCCTTCCGCTTCTTTCTCGCCACCCGGCTGGTTGAGCTGCGCAAATAGCTCCATTACTTCAGTTATAGTACTTGTACCTATATCACCCTTAGTGTGTTGTCGTATAGAAACAGTTTCGCTTTCTTGTTCTCTGTCCCCTATTATTAGTGCATAAGGTATTTTCGCTTGTTCAGATTCGGCAATTTTACGGCCTACACCTTCTGAACGATTATCGAATTTCACTCTATAGCCAGAAGCAAGTAAAGAGTTAACAATTTTTTCAGCGAAATCATTCTGTCTATCTGTTATAGGTAATACACTGACTTGGACTGGAGCTATCCAAAATGGGAAATTCCCTGCATAGTGCTCTATTAGAATTGATATGAATCGTTCCATAGATCCGAAAGGTGCACGATGTATAATAACCGGACGGTGAGGTGCATTATCTGAGCCGATGTATTCTAACTCGAATCGCTCAGGCATAACGTAATCCACTTGCACTGTACCTAATTGCCATTTACGACCAATAGCATCTCTAACAATGAAATCAATTTTTGGACCGTAGAATGATGCTTCGCCCAAACCAATGAAATAGTTTAATTCCAATTCGTCAGCTACTTCTTTCACTATTCTTTCTGATTTGATCCAACCCTCTTCGTCTCCAGCATACTTTCCTTCTTGATCATCACGGAATGATAGACGAGTAGTTACTTCCATATCAAAAGTCTCGAACACAAGCTGAGTTAACTCAATACAATTTTTTAATTCATCTTTTAACTGTTCTTCAGTACAATATATGTGTGCATCGTCTTGGGTGAACCCACGAACGCGCGACATACCATTAAGCTCACCTGATTGCTCGTATCTGTAAACAGTTCCGAACTCAGCTATACGAACTGGCAAATCACGATAAGAACGTTGCTCTGAGCTGTATATCTGATGATGGTGTGGACAGTTCATCGGTTTAAGCATATATTCTTCTTCCTCAACGCTCATAGGAGCAAACTGAGATTCAGCATAATATGGATAATGACCAGAAGTTTTATAAAGCTCCAAATTCCCAATGTGCGGAGTGATAACTTCTTGGTAGCCACGTTTCAATAATTCTTCTTTTATAAAATTTTCCAATTTACGTCGAAGTACAGTACCATTTGGCAACCAAACAGGTAAACCACGTCCGACTTTCTGACTAATCATATAGATACCAAGTTCTGGACCCAATTTTTTATGGTCACGTCTTTGGGCTTCGGCTCTCATTTCCAAAAATTCTTCTAGCATCGAAGCTTTAGGGAAAGTAATACCATATACACGAGTAAGAGAAGCATTATTACTATCCCCTCTCCAATAAGCAGAAGCTGTAGATAGTAATTTAATAGCTTTGATCTCACCAGTATTTGGTATATGACCACCACGACATAAATCCTTGAAATTTCCTTGAGTACAGAAAGTGATTGGTTGTCCTTTTAGACCGTCTAGTAGGTCCAATTTGTACTCGTTTCCTTTTTCTTTGTAAAACTCATAAGCTTCTTCCCAAGTTGATTCGGACATAACATAGTCCGATTTTTTCTGAGCAAGCTCTTTCATTTTGCTTTCTATTTTCGGAAAATCATCTGAAGATAACGTATCCTCACCTGGCATATCTATATCGTAATAAAACCCACTCTCTATAGAGGGGCCAATACCAAATTTCACTCCAGGATAAAGCTCTTGCAATGCTTCAGCTAATAAGTGAGCAGAAGAGTGCCAAAAGAAATCCTTACCAATTTCATCAGCAAAGGTTACGAATTTGATGGTACTATCTTCGTTGATAGGACTATGCAGTTCATATTTTACATCATTGTTGAGTACTATACCTAGTGCGTTGCGTGCTAAACCGTGAGATATAGACTTTGCTATCTCATAGCCGCTAGTGCCTTGAGGAAATTCCTTTACGTTGCCATCTGGAAATGTTATTTTCATAATAGTTAAGCTAGTTTTGGTCTTAAAATAGACTACAAATATAAAAACTAATGAGTAAATAATCGTAATAATATGTAAGTCTCGTATAATTCATTATTTTTGTAGTTAATAAATTAATTAAAAATTGGAGAAGAAATGAAAAGAATATTATTATTAATGTCTGTACTTATATTACCGATGTTCCTAGCGGCTCAAGACGACGAAATAGACAACCTACCTTTCGATAATGAACCACTAAGAGATGACGCTCGTACTTACTTCGTATTAGCTGGCGGTGTTACCTATGATTTTCTTATGCTTAAAGAAGATAACTTGAATTCTTTTTTGAATAACTCAGACGAATTAAAACT
>JBFHKR010000153.1:0-6050 GCA_041595255.1 Chlorobiota bacterium | reverse complement strand
GGTTTGTATTTTGCTGGTCAGATAAACGGTACATCCGGCTATGAAGAAGCGGCTGTACAAGGCTTTATGGCGGGTGTAAATGCTGGACTAAAGATAAAAGGGGAAGAGCCATTAGTTCTAAAGCGCTCCGAGGCATATATTGGTGTATTAATAGATGATTTGGTTAATAAAAGTACAAACGAGCCGTATAGAATATTCACCTCTCTGGCGGAGTATAGATTATTATTAAGACAAGATAATGCTGAAATTCGACTAGCAAAGTATGGATATAGAATAGGTCTAGTATCTGATAGAAGAATGGATGAAATTAATAAAAAGCAAAGAATCGTGGATGCTGCTTATGAGGAATCTAAAGAATTAAAAGTTTCTCCTAATGAAGTAAATGATTATTTATTGACAGTACAAGAATCGGAAATCCAATTCTCTACAGATATATATCAATTGACAAAACGTTCTAGAACTAGAATGTCTGGAGTTTTAGATAGCGCTGATAGATTATACAAAAACTTGAAGACCGTAAGTAGATCGGATGAATTAACTCATAAGTTAGAAACAGAGATCAAGTACGAAGGTTACATAAAAAGACAAATGACGGAAATAGAACATTTCTTAAAGAATGAGAACAGAATGATTCCGGATGATACTGACTATTATGGTATTAATTCGCTTTCTACAGAAGCAAAAGAGAAGCTTTCAAAGATAAGACCTGGTTCATTGGGTCAAGCTTCTCGTATATCGGGTATATCTGCAACAGATGTGTCCATTTTAACGTTATATTTGAAGTCATAATGTTTCACGTGAAACATTGGGGAAACATATCGGTAAAAAAGTAATCATAACGGGAGCGTCGGGTAAAGTAGCAGAAGCAACTTATAAATTCCTGTGCCGCGAAACAGATTATAACATTGTTTTGCTTTCCTCAGGTTCGGAGTATATTAATAAGAGGAAACAGGATGCCGTATATACATTCGATATTCGAGAAAAAAAGACATTAGATTTCATACTAGAAGATGAAAAACCAGATGTGGTTGTAAATGCTGCTGCAATGACTGATGTAGATGGATGCGAAACAAATAAGAAAATGGCAATGGAAATGAATGCTATTTTGCCTGAATCTCTAGCTCTTTTTTCGAATAAATATAAATATCATCTAATTACATTCTCTACGGATTATATATTTGACGGAAAAAAAGGCCCCTATTTAGAAGATGTGTTACCAAATCCATTAAGTTATTACGGTAAATCAAAACTAGCAGGGGAGAATGCAGTAAGAATTGAGGCCAGTAAAAACAGTACGATAATTAGAACTAATGTCGTTTACGGAAATAGCTCATATAATAAATCTGATTTTATTCGATGGGTTATTGATGCTTTGAGAGATGAAAAACAATTAAAAATAATAGATGGCCAGTGGTGCAATCCAACTTTGGCAAGTGATATAGCTAAAGGCGTCTTTAAGATTATTGAAAAAAAGAGAAAAGGAATCTATAATTTTTCTGGTAGAGGTTATTATAATAGATATCAAATAGCTATTTTAATAGCAGAAATTTTTGGATTCGATAAAAAACTAATAACTAAAATCCCATCTTCAGCTTTAAAACAAAAGGCAATTAGACCTGAGAAAGGTGGATTGATTAATTTAAAGGCAGAAACATCACTTGGGATGAAATTTTCTGATTTAGAAACAGGTTTAATTAACCTAAAACATCAACTAAGTAAAGATAGTAAATGAAAAATCTAAATAAAACTAGAGTAAAAGAAATATTCAAGAGCTTCGCCGGTAAGAAAATCGCAGTTATAGGTGATATAATGTTAGATAGATATTTCTGGGGTAGTGTTACTCGAGTATCACCAGAGGCACCTGTTCCCGTTATTGACTTAGAACATGAAACATTTCATCTAGGTGGAGCTGCAAATGTAGCTTCTAATCTTAATTCTCTAGGTATAAAGTCAATACTTTGTGGGATAATTGGCGATGACAATAGCGCCGAAATGTTCGAACAAATATGTATGGATAGAGGAATCGACCCTAGTGGATTATACAAAGATAGCAATAGACCAACTACTGTTAAGACTAGGATAATAGGTAATAATCAACAGATAGTAAGATTGGATAGGGAAGTACGAGATGTTATAAATGCTGCGGGAGAAAAGCATATTCTTAAAACTTTGGCTGAAAACTCAGATCTAGAAGGAATTATTTTCGGAGATTATGACAAAGGTGCCTTATCATCAAAATTAATCAAAGACGTTTTGAAGTACGCTAAGTCTCATAATATAGCTGTTTATGTAGATCCAAAGTTTGATAACTTCTTTGTATATAAAGGAGTTACAGCGTTTAAGCCAAACAAAAAAGAAGCAGCTCAAGCGCTAAAAGTCAATATAAAAACAGATGAGGACGTTAAAATAGCTGGTGGCTTACTTTTGGAAAAATTACAATGCGAAAATGTACTATTAACCTTAGGTGACAAAGGTATGATGCTATTCGAATCAAGTGGCAATATACATCATGTAGATACTAAAGCCAGACTAGTATCAGATGTATCAGGTGCAGGAGACACAGTGATTGCTACTTTAGCAGCTTGCAAATCTGGAGGAGCTAGTATGGTTGAAGCAGCTACTATAGCAAATATTGCGGCAGGATACGTATGTGGCGAACCAGGAATTGTATCAGTAACAAAAGATGATATCTTATCATATTTATGATAGTAGAAAGAAAAAATATAAAAGAGCTTTCTGAAAAGCTAAAAAGTGACGGAAAAACTATAGTTTTCACAAATGGTTGTTTTGACATCTTACATTCGGGTCACGTATTTTACCTACAGAAGGCGAAACAGCAAGGAGACATACTAATCCTTGGCTTAAATTCTGATGCGTCTGTAAGGCGTTTAAAAGGCGAAAAAAGACCAATCAACTCTGAAATTGATAGAGCTATAGTAATTTCGGAACTAAAAAGCATAGATTACGTTGTTATCTTCGAGGAGGACACTCCACTAGAAATTATTTCACTAATCGTACCAAATAAATTAGTGAAAGGTGGTGACTACAAAAAAGATGATGTAGTAGGAAAAGATATAGTAGAAAGTAATGGTGGTGAAGTTGTAATTATTCCATTTGTGGATGGAAAGTCAACAACTAACATAATAAACAAAATAAACGAGTAGGTTAGAGATGAAAAAAATAGCTGTTATATTAGCAGGTGGAACTGGAGGCAGACTTTGGCCAGAAAGTACAGATATACATCCTAAGCAATTTCGGTCTTTTGTTTCAGATTTGCCGATGGTATTAGATACTTACAATCTAATATGTAAACATTATGATCCTGCCGATGTATTTGTTATTACTTTCAAAAAGTATAAGAAATTATTAAAATCAACTATAGAAACATTATCTGATGATAATATTTTGTTAGAACCATTTGGTCGGAACACAGCTCCTGCCATAGCCTTGGCTCAAGCAATGATTAATCATAAGTATGATGACGATGATATTATTACTATTTTTCCTTCAGATCATATAATAAATAATAAAACTGAATATCTAAATGCAATTGATTCATCAATTCAAGCTGCTTTAATGACAGAAGGATTAGTTTCTGTAGGTATAGAACCCAATTTCCCCAACAACCAGTTGGGCTATATACAGTATGCTGATAATGATATAGAAGAAAATCTACACAGTTTAGGTGTAAGAAAAGCAAAAGTATTTGCTGAGAAACCAGATATAGACACTGCACGTAGGTTTATAGAGTCAGGAGATTTTGTTTGGAATACTGGTATATTCTCTGCGAAAATGAAAATATTGAAATCTGAGTTTAATGAACACTTGCCAATGCTTTCAGGCCTAATTAAAAAAATAGAAGCTAAGATAGGGTCTGAAGATTTCAATGAAAATAGAAGTTACGTATATAAACAAATAAACTCTGTATCTATAGATAATGGATTATTAGAGAAGACGAAGAGACTTTATATAGTCAAATCTAATTTCGGTTGGAGTGATTTAGGAACATGGGATGAGTACTTTAACCTATGTGATAAAGATAAACATAATAACGTTATCAAAGGGGAAGTCATTGCTCTAAAAACGAGTAATAGTCTTATAAAATCTACACAGAAATTAATAGCAGTAACAGATGTAGATAATCTGATAGTAATTGAATCTGAAAATGCTATATTCATTAGCACTCGTGGTAATAGTGAGAATGTCAAGGATTTGATCCACTTTATTAGAGCCAAAGAATTAAACAAGATGATAAAATAGTTTCTTTTGTCATTGTGAAGACTGAAAGGGTGTGGCAATGACACATAATCTAATAAAAATGCAAATAACATGAAACGAATATTACTAATTATAATAGCTACGATACTCTTTACGTCCTGCTCTTCTGCAGTGAAGTTTACAAGTGGTAGTTCGAGTAAATATGAAGATAATAATTCAGAAGTAGTAACAGTAATGTATGGAAAGGCTTCTTACTATGGCTCTGAATTTGATGGAAGAAGTACAGCCAATGGGGAGACTTTTAGTAATAAAGAATATACTGCGGCTCATAAATCGTTACCCTTTGGTAGTCTAGTAAAGGTAACAAATTTAGCCAACAATAAAACGGTTATAGTTAGAATTAATGACCGTGGACCTTATGTTGCAGGAAGAGTTATAGATTTATCACGAAAAGCTGCTGAAGAATTAGATATGATTAGAGCAGGTGTTATAGACGTTAAAATTGAATTATTAAAATGATAAAGATACTTACTTTGATTATGCTATTAATGACAACGGCAAATAGCAAGCATAATTTGACTGTAGAAATAGAAAACGTAGATCCGGGTAAAGGCACTGTTTATTTAGCTTTTTATGACAATAAAAATGACTTCCTTGATCATGATAAAACTACATTTTTTAAAGCCGTAAAAGCAGATTCGAAAGTCTTGAAAGTAACAATTCCTAATGTCAAAAGAGGCTGGTGGGCAATGGCAGTACTACAAGACGAGAATGGTAACAAAAAAATGGACTATAATTTTATTGGTGCACCAAAAGAAAATTTTGGTTTCTCTAATAATCCCAGAATATTCATGGCAGAGCCATCTTATGATGAATGTAAGTTCTATCTACAATCTGATACTACGATTAGAGTTGATATAGATTAGATAGTGGCATCCTGACAGGGAGGGCTGAAAAGCTAAATCCCCTAAGTCACGTTTTAAATAAGCTTAACTTTATACTCCACGCTTAGCTTAGCGAAGATTCTTATTTTTAAAATTAGACTCATTACTTTGGTTTCGCTCAGTACCGGCGCTTCATTTTACTCCCTCAAAGTGACGCGACACTACTCCCCATGAAGAAAGTCTTCATTTTGCCCTTACCCTTGATTTCAATTTTACCACGCTCTACGTAGTCGAATTGCTCGTATTCGGTGACTGCTTCTTTGAAGCGTTCAGATACATGGATTTGTCCAGCTATTGATGATGATTCCATACGAGAAGCAGTATTTACTGCGTCAGACCACATGTCGTAGATGAACTTATTTTCACCAATTACTCCTGCGACTACGGGACCACAATCTAGGCCTATACGTACCTCTATTTTGGTTCCATCTGCTGTGTGGTAATCTTTCATCATTGCCTTTACTTCAAGCGCCATTTGGGCAGCTCTATGGGTATTGTTTTCTTGTACTTCAGGTATACCTGCAGCAGCCATATAGCTATCACCGATTGTCTTTATTTTTTCTAAACCGTATTTTTTAGTCATAGTGTCGTATTTAGTAAAGATAGAATTTAAATTTGAAACTAATCTTTGAGGATCTTCATTTTTTGCCATTTCTGTGAAGTTGACAATGTCTATAAAAACAATAGATGCTTGTGTGAAGTAATCAGATATTGGGTGTTCTTTCTTTTTCAATCTCTTGGCTATTGAGAAAGGTAGTACGTTGTATAGTAATTTATCAGAACGTTTTAATAATCTATAAATGACTATCATAACAACCGTCATCAGTAACACCAAACCTATAGAAAAGTAGAGTATCAATTGTTCTCTTTTTTCTTGTTCGGCTATTC
>JBFHKR010000152.1:0-6068 GCA_041595255.1 Chlorobiota bacterium | reverse complement strand
GCTACAATCAAATTACCAGTATTAGGATCAATAGTAGTACCACCTACAGTTAAATTAGAATTAGTTACAGTTGCTCCTAGTACAGTAAGTGAACCACCAACTGTCATATTTCCATTTTTCTGGATGATAAATGCATCTGAAGGAGTACCAGCAGTACCGTTTCCTATTACAAATGCTCTGTCAGCATTATCTATAGCAGTTGCACTATTCGGAACATAAGTAGTATTATAACTACCAATTGCAACTTCACCATAAGAAGGGGCAGTTGTTCCTTCACCGAATGCTACAGCTCCTTTACCACTTGCCTTATTATCTTTACCAGCAGCAAATGAGAAGTCACCTAAGTTTGCTTCATTCCAACTTGGAGTATTTACCTTACCTGTTCTAAACGCCGCTTTACTATGGTCAAAGAAGAATTTAGTTTCTTCTACTGAAGAAAGTCTATTTAATTTAACAGAACCAAATACAAAATCGTTTGTTTGATTAGTAGTATCAGGGAAAGTAACACCTTCAGCCGATGTAAAACCATCGTTTAAGATATTGCCATTACCTGTAGAAGCTTGTGTTGTAATCATATCAAGTAGATTATATTGTGCTACCAAATTACCACTAACTATTACATCAACTATAACGTTAGGGTTGATAGCAGTAGGAGCTATACCACCCCAATCCGGATCACCTTCACCTACAACAAAAGAAACCACACCTGATGTGTTTGGTGTTAAAGTCTTTTCAAAGTCTGGTTTTGCAGGCAATGGATATTTTTTAATTGGATTATTTGGGTCTGTATAGTCGTTCAGTTCAACTTTGAAAGAAGCCCCCGTTGGGTAATTAAGTCCAATACGTACCGGCTCCAATGCCGAACTGCTTACATAAAGCAGAAATACCGTTATTATAAGTAAAATATTTTTTTTCATAGCACACCTTATTAAAATTGAATTTATAAATTTTCCCAATTTAACTATATTCTTAGAGAATTTCTAAGTTTATAGAAATTTATAAGTCCAATAATTATGCCAAATAAGTATTAAATACCGAAATAAACATTTTAGCGAAACATTCGTTTTAAAAAATAGTATCTATAAAGGTAATAGAATACAATCAAAAAAAATTTGTATAAATAATAATAATGATATTTTATGAGAGGTAAGTAATGAAAAAACAAATGGTCAGATCATCATTATTAATTGCATTTGGTATGTTTGTTGGAGTATTGTTAATCTCCAATTTTTCACCAAGTAGCATAGGTGACATCTTCGCATCCACTAAGAAATTTGGTGCGGATAAACCACCAGTCACACAATCGGAGGCGATGAGGACACTTAACAATGCTTTCACCAATGTGTCAGAAGCTGTACTACCGAGTGTAGTAAGTATAGAAGTAACTTCTACTAGGAAAAATCCAAAGATGCAAGAGTTCTTTGAGTTTTTCAGACCTCGTAATAATGGGGGCGATGAAGAGCAATTAGTAAAAGGGAATGGTTCCGGAGTCTTTATTTCTAGCGATGGGTATATAGTAACAAATAACCACGTCGTAGAAGATGCGAAAGAAATAAAAGTGACTACTTATGATAAGCGAACATACAAAGCTACTCTAGTAGGAGCTGACCCACTAACAGACTTAGCGGTTATCAAACTTGAAGGAAGTGGAAATTTTCCAGCAGTACACTTCGCTGATATTAGTTCAGTAAAAGTCGGCGAATGGGTAATGGCAGTTGGTAATCCATTAGGGCTTACTTCAACTGTTACTACTGGTATTGTTAGCGCTATAGGTAGAGGACAGCTAGGTATGAGTAGAAATAGTTACTCAGTGGAATATTATATACAAACTGATGCAGCTATAAATCCTGGAAATTCTGGCGGAGGGCTGTTTGATATGAACGGCTCACTAACAGGTATCAATACAGCTATTGCGACTAGTACTGGCAATTATATTGGGTATGGTTTTGCTATCCCTGTTGATTTGGTGAAATCCGTTGTCGATGATCTTATAGATGATGGTGAAATAAACCGTGGATATATCGGAGTTAGTATCAATAGTGTGCGTGATGAAGTCGAGGCTAAAGCTTTAGGTTTGGATGGTGTATATGGAGTAGTTGTAGGTAGTATATTAAACGGTAGTGCTGCTGAGGATGCAGGTATAGAAGCAGGTGATGTGTTATTAGAATTGGATGGAGAAAAACTATTCTCTTCTGGTGAATTGCAAAGTAGAATAGCACAGAAGCGAGCTGGTGATAAAGTAGAAGTGCTAATTCTAAGAAATGGCAAAAAAATAAAGAAAACTGTAAAGTTACGAGCTAGAGATGAAGATGATAAAGGTTTCGCTGAAAACAGTAAAAAAGAAGCAGAAACTGGTCTTGATAAAAACTCACCTGTTGAATTCGAAAAGCTTGGTTTCAAAGTGGAGAAATTAACAGATAAGATTAAAAAAGAATATAGCACTGATCACGGAGTGTTAATCACTGAAGTCAAGAGATTTAGTGCAGCATCTGATAGAGGTATGTTCCCTAATGGAGTAATAGTAGAGGCAGACAGAAAAGAAGTAAGAAGTACAAGGGAACTGAAAGATATAATAGAAGATAAAAAACCTGGAGATGCGATGCTTTTAAAAGTAAAGTATCCAGAAGTTACAAGAATTCTAGCAATTCAGATACCTGATTCAGAGGGTTAATCTTACTATTATATTTTAGTTTATAATTGCCATTCGCTTTATTGTGGGTGGCAATTTTTATTTTGTACTATCCCCTAAAATAATCAAAGAGTTATAAAAAAAGCTCTGCCGAGTGACAGAGCTTTTGAATAAGATTAAGCATTGTTTTTTTTTAATGAATACCATTCATCCACTTTTTGAGTGTAGGTACTAAGGCGAATAATAGCAACGCCGCTACTCCCACTACAAGAACTCCCCAGAGTAGATAAGTATTAGAATATGTGGTCAACGTTTCTAAAATAGGTGCAGCTTCACCTTTTCCACCATGATCAACTGCAGTTAATTCGCCAATAAGACCAGCCATTTTGTTAGCCAGAGCAATTGACAAGAACCAAGCACCCATTACAAAACCTACCGCCTTTTTAGGTGAAAGTTTCGTAATCATAGATAATCCAACTGGTGACAAACTTAGTTCTCCAGTTGTGTGGAATAAATATGTTAACACGATAAATATTACTGGTACTAAACCATCCGATGAAAAGAACTTTGCTCCTATTACTAACACACCAAACCCAAGCGCTAGTTGCGATAGACCAAGTACGAATTTCATTGGCGTAGATGGCTCCTTATGCTTGTTTCTAAGTTTAATCCACATAATAGAAAATACTGGAGCTAATACCATTATAAAAAATGCATTTAGGAATTGGAAGATTGATGCGGGCACTTCAGACCCAGCTATGACTCTATCAATATTACGAGCGGTAAACAAAGTAAGTGAACCGCCAGCTTGTTCGAACAATGCCCAAAACATAGAGTGGAAGAGGAAAAGAACTACTACAACTTGTAATCGTTGTTTCTTTTCAATTGTATCTTCTTTTTGAGCCATAACAAAGAGATAACCCAAAACACCCAAACTCATAATTATAAGAATCCAAGTTAATATATCACTCAATTTTAAAAATTGAGCACTAATAGGTATAAATACTAAAGTAGCAATATAAGTTAACAACTGATTTCTTCTTAGTTGTGGAGTCATGAACTTAGTGAAATTTTTGGCTTCTTTTTGTCTAACCAATTCACGGTTCTCTTCGGGACCACTTAGTAATGCAATATCTTCTTGTTCATTAATCTCAGGAAAATCTTCCATTGAACTTGGGTTTATCCCTTTTTTGCCTAAATATTTATTACCAGCTAACCAGAAAACAATTAAGCCAATCATCATTCCAATTCCAGCAAGACCAAAGCCATAGTGCCAACTTATTTGTTCACCTACATAGCCACAAGTTACAGTTGAAAGTAACGCGCCAATATTAACACCCATATAAAAAATAGTGAATGCACCATCTTTACGGCTATCGTCAGCTCCGTAATAGTTACCAAGTAAACTGGAAATATTTGGTTTGAAAAAACCGTTACCAATGATAATGAAAGCAAGTGACAAATAAAATAGCTGCATATTCCCAGCGAAATACATCCCTTCTAATGCCAGTGCAAAATGCCCTGCCATCATCAGAATTCCACCGAATATAATTGCTTTTCTGAACCCTAGGATTTTATCTGCAATTATCCCACCGACCACGGGGAAAAGATAAACCATAGCGGTATAAGAGCCATAAATACCGAGTGCAGTGCTATCTGCTTCTAAACTACTCATCTCAGCAAATAATACTTTTACCATATACAATATTAGTAACGTTCGCATACCGTAGTAACTAAATCGTTCCCACATTTCTGCAAAGAACAAAATAAATAGTGCTTTTGGGTGTAGTTTTCTATTGTTAAAAATGATTATCGGTACCCATACTAGTACAAATAACCAAGCTACAATTAGTATTATTAATCCTAAATCCATATTATTCCATATATTATAAGATAATAAAAATGTTAATTATAATTTGTCTGCTTCAGCTATTTCGAAACCTTCTTGTTCAGCTGGATCTATGATTTGTCTATCTTCTGCACCATGAGTTAATCTTTTCAATGGTTTCAGGAGTGCAATAACTAATAATCCGATAATCGAACAGAAAACGGCTATACCAGTGAATATTTCAAGTTCGCCTGCTGATTGTGACCATTCACCGACCATCCCAGCTACTTTATTACCTACACCAGTAGCTGCAAAATAAGCTCCCATCATTAAAGATGCATATTTAAGTGGCGCTAACTTAGTGATGAAAGACAATGCAACTGGTGAAGCACAAAGTTCACCTATTGTATGAAATAAATAAGCAAGGACTAGCCAATACATTGCTGATTGACCTTCTGCTTCAAATTGTAAAGATGCAGCTGACATAAATAAGAAACCAAGGCCCATTATAATAATACCGATTGCCATTTTAAATAAAGAAGAAGATTCTCTATTTTTTTGTTTCCAATTATACCAAAATCCTGCTATTGGGACACCTAATAAAATTATGAATAGTGCATTAACAGACTGGAACCATGAAGCAGGTACAGCGTCTAGTCCAAGTAAAGGTATAGTAAATCCTAAGCTTAAGTCTGTTTTTTGTGCTGTGTATATATTCATTAGACCACCTGCCTGTTCGAATGCACCCCAGAATACTATGATTAACACAAATGAAATTAACATTACTTTCATTCGGTCCATTTCTATATTAGTAAGTGGTCGCTTTTTAGCTTCTAATTCTGCTACCGTCATATCTTTTGTTGCTTCTCCTACACCAGCAAGGAATTTTTGTCCTAGCATAAACACTGTTTGACCCAGAATCATACCTATACCAGCTAAACCGAATCCATAATGCCACCCAATAGTTTCACCTACATAACCTACTATTAGTGCGGAAAGGAATGCACCAAGGTTAATTCCAATGTAAAATATTGTGAACCCTTTGTCTCTTCTATCATCTCCTGGAGGATAAAGGCCACCAACCATAGTAGATATATTAGGTTTCAACCCACCAACACCTAAAATAATAAGTGCTAAACCAGTATAGAATGCCCAAAGTGCTTCTATGGCAAGAACTCCATGACCAAAACAGAGTAGAATACCTCCTATTAGGACAGTTCTCTTTTGACCCCAATGTTTATCAGCTATCCAACCACCTGCTATTGATAAAATATATACTAAAGCCGTATACCATCCATATAAATATAACGCATCTGATTCACTCCAACCAAAACCAGAATTGTCACTATCCACTTTACTTATTAAGAATAATATTAGTATGGCACGCATACCATAATAACTAAATCTTTCCCACATCTCTGTAAAAAATAGTATATACAGTCCTTTGGGATGACCCCAGAGTTCTTCTCTTTTTTCCATACTTGATTCCTTTATTTCGATTTGAAATTAATTCAAAGTATAGGAATACATATTAAACCTATTTCCAGTTTAATATATTTTCCTAGTCTTCATTTTTAGAAGCGATAATATATGAAAATAATATCATTTCTT
>JBFHKR010000151.1:0-6131 GCA_041595255.1 Chlorobiota bacterium | reverse complement strand
TAGACCAACAATTAGAAAGAGCTATAGAAGAAGTTCAAAAAGAAATGAAAACTTTCGATAAGAACAAGAAACTACCTGTTATTCCTCCTTTCCCTGACAAGAGCAAGAAGAAGTAATAAGTTAATATTAGTTAGAATTATACTGGCTGTCTTTATAAGGCAGCTTTTTTTTGTGTTTTTTAGGAGTGTAAAGACTAGTAGGTTTTAAATTACTTTAATTATGATTTAATATTTGATAGTCAATGTTACATCGAGTTAGGAATATATTGTGCTAGAAAAGTTTAGATATATAATCTCTCTTATTCTAAAATTCAATGAGAGTGGATACAAAAAATAATCGTCACTCTGAGCTAACAAAGAAAGCGAAGAGTCCTTGAAAAATAATACATTTATTATACTTGAAGAACTAAACTTCTGTATCTATAAAATCCAAAAACTTATTAGTAATAGAATCACAGAGCGCATAGCCCTTTGAGGTCAGCTTATAATGCGTCTCAGATTCATTTATAAATTCTTTGTCTATCAACTCATTCATAAAAGTGGTTGCTTTGTCGAAAAAGTTAGGAATTTGCTTATTAATTTTTGATTTATCCAATCCCGAAGCTCTTAATCCAAGTACAATTAATTCTTCGGAGTAGTCTGATTCATTGAGTTTGACTGAATCTATTATTGGTAGTTTCCCATTACTAATCATCTCGTAGTACATTTGTAGATTGCTTATGTTTCTGTACCTGCTTCCATTATAAAATCCATGTGAAGACACCCCAAATGCTAAATACTCTCCACTGTGCCAAGTGTTAAGATTATGCCTGCACTTGTTGTTAGTTTTCGCAAAATTTGAGATTTCATAGTGGTCAAAACCTCTATTCGTAAGAATCTCGATAGCAGTGAAATACATAAATTCATCTACTTCATCATTGTATTTTACTACTTTACCTGATTGCATCTTGTTCCAAAGCGGTGTATTCTCCTCAAAGGTCAGATTATATGTCGAGAAATGGTTAATACCTAATTCAAGAGCTTTCTCTATTGAGTACGTCCACGATGCGAGAGATTGACCTGGTACAGAGAATATCAAATCAAGATTCACTATCTCTATACCGCTTTCTACAGCATCAGAAACCACCTTTTCTGCTAGTCCTGGTGAGTGGTTTCTTTTGAGTAAGCCCAATTCTTTTTTTACGAAGCTCTGTACACCTATGCTTATTCGGTTTATCCCAACCGATTTATACTCATTCAATTTTTGCGCATCTATTGACGCCGGATTAGATTCCATACTAATCTCGGTAGATGGTAACACTATAAAGCTTTCTTTAACTTTGTTGAGTATTGTATCTAACTGAGATGGAGTCAGTAAGGAAGGGGTTCCACCACCTATGAATATATTGTCAATTACAATTTCCTCTGGATTAAGAGATTTAAATAATTCGAACTCTCTTACTAGATATTCTACATATTTTTCAATGTAAGTATCTTGATTTTTAATTATATAAAAATCACAATAGCTACAAATCGTAGCACAAAAGGGTATATGTATGTATATTCCTCTGATCATAGAATTATTGAATTATTTACAAATATAGGTGCTCTAATAATTGTAAACTAACCAATTTATATGGTGTAGCCGTAAATATAAATTAAAAGAGATTAGTTATATTGGATTCTAAAACTAACTATTACATTTATATGAAATTTACAAGAGTATTAATAGGTACTATATTATTTATAGTTTTTCTACTTGGTTGTAGTTCAAGGAAGTTAAGTAATACTGTCCCGACATATAATAATTTACAAAATTCAACATCTAAAAATGAATCATCAGACTCTTTTATAATAATTGGCGATACACAAAGAACGGGCTGGGTAGAAAGTATTTTGCTTTTTCGTGAATCAAATGATTCTGTGCAATTCGAATTATTTAATAGGATAGCATCATTAGATAATAAGCCGTCATTTATTCTGCACCTTGGAGATATGGTATTTGATGCTTCTTCAGATGAGGATTGGGTGTATTTTGATAGCTCCACATCAGTTATAAGAAATGAAAAAATTCCAATAGTTCCAGTGTTAGGTAATCATGAATACTTAGGAGATTCCGAGATTGCATCACAGAATATATCACGAAGATTTCCTGAACTTAAAGATTCATCTTGGAGATCTTTCGTATTTAAAAATAATGCTTTTATTCTTCTTAATTCGAATACAGAAATAACTAAGGAAATGAAAGAGAGACAAAATCAATGGTACAACCAAGAATTAGATAAATATGAGATTGATAAAAGTATTAATAATATAATAGTAGTAACTCATCAACCTCCATACACAAATGGAACAGGAATAGGTTTTGGTGATGACGAATTTGTGAAAGATAATTTCGTAGAACCATTTAATAAAAGCAAAAAGGCGAAATTATTTTTATCTGGTCATTGTCATAATTATGAGCATTTATTAATAGATGAGAAACACTTCATAGTCTCAGGAGGAGGTGGTGGTCCTAGAAGAAATATCGATTTGGAAGGTGATTATAAAGATATCACTATTGGAATTGAAAAAGAAAAAAGCTTAAGAGATTTTCATTTTATAAGAGTAGAAGTGAGTAAAGGATCCTTAAATGTAGTAGTGCATACTTACGATAAGACCACGAAGAAATGGGGGATAGGAGATGAGTTCAGTTTATAATAACTCTAATCGTCTAAGAAATCTATTGAAAAAGTCGAAAAATTAAATTTAATAATTGCCTTACCTTCTAAGTCAGCTTTACTAATGTAACCAAAATCTCTAGAGTCTATACTATTATTCGTATTATCTCCTACTACGAACATTTCCCCTTGGCTATTGACATCTTTAATTCGTTTGATTAGAAGTTCATTATTATGTTTGAAAGTAATAACATCAGATGATTTGGGCTCATTATACTCTATCCCAAATATATCGTAAGCAAGCTTGCTTATTATTATTATATCGCCTTTCACTAGAGTCGGTTCCATTGATTCGGACGCAACAACTCTAAAGTCAACAATGAAAGATTTGATAAAAAGTATAAGACATACTGCTAGTATAATTGTAAACAGTATGTCTTTGATAGATTTCAAGGTTAGTCTATTAGATTACCGATTCTATTGAACCTAATAGTCGAAAGTTTGTCGAAAAAGCTTCCAAATGGCATGTTTGTATCCCAAGACCAATACACAATTACTGGTGTACCTGTAACATTCTCATAAGGAATAAACCCCCATGAGCGACTATCTAAACTATTTCGTCTATTATCACCCATACCAAAACAATAATCACGCTCAACCTTGTAACTTGTAGCTGGTTTGTCGTCTATGTAAACACTTTGACTGTCGAAAGTTACTTTGTGGCCTTCTCTAAGGATAAATATTCTCCATCTTTCTATGTTCTCTCTTGAAATAGGAATCACATCACCTTTTTTCGGTATTACTAATGGACCATAATTAGCTTGTGTCCAATCTGTACCAATTGGGAATGCCGCTGGAGCGTTTGGATTATTACTAGCACTAAAGTTTGCATTTTCTGGTAAAGGTTGTTTTTCACCATTTATATAGATTACTTCATTTATAATCTGAATAGTATCACCCGCTGTAGCTACACATCTTTTGAGATAGTATTGGAACTCCTGAGCTTCTATTAAGTCTCTATCACCAGGATAGATAAATACAATTACATCTCCTTTTTCAGGGTCCTTAATACCTGGAAATTGGTAAAATGGGAGTTCTTGATTTATAAATGGAATAACTTGAGGCGTAGTCGGACCATATATGAATTTGTTAACGAAGAGAAAATCTCCTGTCATAACTTCATTTTCCATAGAACCTGTTGGTACTACGAATGATGCAACTAAAAGACCATTGATAATCATAACTACTATTATAGCACCTACGATAGTTTTTCCAAATGAAAACGCCTTTTCTCCAAAAGACATACTCTTCATTTTTTCACGGTGCAATTCTTTCTTTTTCTTTCGGTTTGCTAAATACTCTTTGACGGACATAGTTTTATTCCTAATCGATTGATAGTACGGCGTGGAAAGCCTCTTGTGGTACTTCTACACTACCTATTATTTTCATACGCTTTTTACCTGCTTTTTGTTTCTCTATTAGCTTGCGTTTACGACTTATATCACCACCATAACATTTGGCAGTTACGTTTTTACGCATAGCACTAATATTAGTACGAGCAACAATCTTATTTCCTATACCTGCTTGTATAGCTACATCAAACATCTGTTTTGGTATTAATTCCTTAAGTTTTTCACAGATTTTCTTACCCCAAGAGTGTGCTTTGTTTCTATGTACTATATACGACAATGCGTCGACGGTTTCACCATTGAGCATAATATCTAGTTTAACTAAATCACTTTCTTTTTCTTGGGAAAACTCATAATCTAGTGAGGCATAGCCACGAGAAGTAGATTTCAGTTTATCATAAAAATCAAAAACAACTTCAGATAATGGAATTTCGAAAATTAATTCTACTCGAGTTTCTGATAAGTATTTTTGATCGACTATTTCTGCTCGTCTTTCCATACAAAGGGACATAATATTGCCAACATATTGGTCTGGAGTAATAATCTGCGCTCTGATATATGGCTCACGAAGTGAAGCTATTGCTACTCTATCAGGCATTTGAGCAGGGTTGTCGATTTGAACTATATCACCATTAGTCTTAGTGACACGGTATCTTACATTCGGTACAGTCGTGACAATCGTTTGATTGAACTCACGATCTAATCTTTCTTGTACTATTTCCATATGAAGGAGGCCAAGGAATCCACAACGGAAACCAAAACCTAGAGCCGTTGATGATTCTGGCTCAAAAGTTACTGCACTATCATTAAGTGATAGCTTCGATAATGCATCACGTAAATCTTCGAATCCATCTGAATCAGAAGGGTAAATACCAGAAAATACCATAGGTTTAACTTCCTTAAATCCACCTATTGGTTCTGTAGCTCCACCTTTCTGATGAGTAATAGTATCACCAACCTTAGTATCGGATAGACCTTTGATAGCAGCAGTTATATACCCTACATTACCAGCAGAAAGAGATTTAGTTCTCTCCCTTTTCATTTTCATTACTCCAACTTGCTCAACTATATGTTCAGTTTTGTTGGACATAAATACTATTTTATCATTTTCTTTTATTTCGCCATCCATTACTCTTATATTTACGACCACACCTTGATAAGGGTCAAATATTGAATCGTAGATTAACGCTTTAAGTGGAGCAGTTGGATCTCCTTTAGGAGGGTCAATTCTTTCGACAATAGCTTCTAATATGTCGATTACTCCCATACCCGATTTACCCGAAGCTTCGATTATATCTTCTTCCTTACCACCAATTAACTCTAGGACTTGTTTTTTTACATTGTCCTTAGTCGTAGCAGCTGCTGGTAAATCAATTTTATTCAAAACAGGTATAATGTCTAAGTCATTATCAATTGCCATATACAGATTACTAATAGTCTGAGCTTCTACGCCTTGTGTAGCATCTACTACTAGTATAGCACCTTCGCAAGCAGCCAGAGAACGCGAAACTTCATAAGAGAAATCTACGTGTCCAGGTGTATCGATAAGATTCAGTTTATATATTTCGCCATTCTTAGCTTTATAATCCATCTGAATAGCGTGTAACTTGATAGTAATACCCCTTTCTTGTTCGAGGGCATTATTATCTAAAATCTGAGCGTGTATCATTTCTCTTTGAGTGATGGCACCCGTAAGCTCTAGTATTCTATCAGCTAAAGTCGATTTGCCATGATCAATATGGGCAATGATACAAAAATTTCTAATGTTTTTCATCAAATTCCGAATTATGTAAGTTACAAAGATAATAAAGCGTTGCATCTAAGACAACGTATTATTTCAATATTTATCGGATTGATAGTGAAAAAAATTGGTTTTGAGGTAATAAGTCAAAAATAAAGCTATAAGTTAAATAATCTAATCATTATAAGGATCCATAATCCCAGACGGATAATATTCTTGTTTTCTCCAGAATTGACCTGGATTAATACTTCCTTCAAATTCATTACTGTATAGTGTTTTCTCGGTTTTATCATCAGAATGTGCTTTATATAGTAGTTCTGCTCTTAGTTTAGTTTTATATTCT
>JBFHKR010000150.1:0-6386 GCA_041595255.1 Chlorobiota bacterium | reverse complement strand
CTTCTTTGCTATCACGTATATTTTGTTGTATTTCAAGATTTAGAAAATATGAGCCGTAAGAAGAGTAGAGTTCAGCAATTCGATTGTCGTCTATCTCACGCAAGTATTTGTTAAGTACTGATTTTTGGAATAATGCCATAATAGTTCGATTAATTTCATAGTGTTGATACTACTAATATAAGGAAATTTGAGAATAATTATATCTTTATAACTAATTGTAATAAAATGTAACTATTATTTGGCTGTGATAGTAATTCATTGATATTATTCATAGACAAGTTGCGGTTAAATAACAGTTTAATAAAGACTTGATAATTTATTATTAATTCAAAGTCAAGTTGGTTTTTTAGAAATAGAAGGTAATTTAAAACACCCTGAACGGATATACTGAGGCAAAAATATGACAAGTATATATAACACCTAGCTTTACAAGAGTTGTAATAATTGAGGCAGGAGGAAAAATCACTTAAATCAAATTAAAAAAGGTAATATATACGACAAAACGTTATTTTTAATATGTCCTCTATTTTACAAATCAAAAAAATATTGCATAATTGGGCAGTGAAAATGTTACATAAATCACTAATTAATATCATTTAATATTTAGGTTTGTTTATGAAGTTTCATTTAGTAAAAGAGTTCTATGACAAAAACTATTATTTCAGTTCAAAAAAGGAGTTAAAAAATTATTTTATTTTTGATGGAGATAAGTTATTAAAAGCACTTGAAAAATCAGAAATTATTAAACTTGATGATAATGATATCGTAAATTTAAAATATGATTCAAAGAACATTATATCAGGTATAAATTTAATCTCAAATACTAATGGTAGAGAAATTTATAACTTTAATTACTTAAGTAAGAATGGTATTTTTAAAAGTATCTTAAAAGAATTCATAAGGAATCTAAAATTACAAGAGGAACAAATAAATGATCTGATAATTTTTACATTAAAGAAAAAAATATTAATTAAATCAAGAATATTTCCTAAGCTGTTATTGGCACTAGAGATGGAAGACACTATACTTAAATACTTTTTAATAAAAATAATCAGAAAAAGGAAAAATGATTTCGGATGAATACAATCATTAGAATTGAGGTTATTAATGATAAATTCATATTAGATTAATTTAGAATTTCAGGAAAATCAATCGTAGATTATATCATAGTCTAATAACTTTGAACAGTTTGGATATTAAATATTATATTCTAATATGAAATAATTGAACTCATAATAGCATTAACTATATTGTCACATCTACTATTACCGAATTCTAATACTCCTACTTTAATCTGATTGTTATATATAATATCTTTCAACTGAGTCTTTGCCCTATGCAATCTGACTTTTACATTTGATTCAGAGATTTCAAGTGAGTCGGAAATATCTTTAACACTCATCATTTCAATTTCTCTAAGGATAAAAACAACTTTGTATATAGGGTCTAATTGTGATATTGCATTCTCATAAAATTGTGTAGATTCTTTCATAATATATAGTTTTTCTGGATTATAAAGAGTGTTGTCAGAATATCCGATATCGGAATAATTTATAGACCTATATTTATTATTCTTCTTGTTGAATTGTAGGGATTCGTTAATAGCTATCCTAATTAGCCAAGTACTAAATTTAGATTTTAAATTGAATGTCGACAGCTTCTCAAATGCCTTTACAAAAGAACTTTGCATAATCTCTTCGACGTCTCTTTCATCCGAGATATACCCTTTAATGACTCTATATAAAGTTTGATTATTTCTTCTAATTAGTAGTTCGTAAAGTTCTTTTTCCCCATTTAGGATTTTACTTATGATATGCTCTTCTTTCAAAATTTTAAATTCCCTTATTGTTTTCAGTATAGTGTATATTAGATAACGATAAAACAAAAAGGTTACAATTGTAACTATTCTTTATTAGCTTTATCTAATGGGTGTATTTCTTTTACAAATAAAAATATAAGGTAAACTAAATGAACACTCAAAAAAAAATATATACTATTCTAAAATACGTTTTTATAGTAGTACCCATTGTAGCAGGACTTGATAAGTTCACAAATATACTGACAGATTGGTCACAATATTTAAATCCTATATTAACCAATATACTACCAATGAATGCGGATAGTTTTATGATGTTAGTAGGAATAATTGAGATTTTTGCAGGTATACTAGTGGCAATTAGAACTAGAATAGGTTCTCTTGTTGTGTCAATCTGGCTTGCTCTAATTGCACTATCATTAATAACAAACTTTAGTTATATTGATGTTGCAGTAAGAGATTTAGTAATGTCAATATCAGCTTATATTTTGTATTTAATCTCAGGCGATGAAGTAAAGTAGAATTAAATAAAAAGCAAGTTCCACTTGACCAAGAATTGGAACTTGCTTTAATTTTATCTTGGTTCTTAACAATTAGTAGTCTGAAATTTATGTCATTTATTTGACAAATATAAAATAATTATGTATTGTTGAAAAGGGGTTTTATACATAAATCACAAACTAATTTTGTCTTAAGGGTTAGAGTTTATAATCAATAAGTTTACTAACGCTTTAAGTTTCTTAAATATATTTTTTGTATCAGAATATAAAATACACTTATGCATACATTGTTATATATTAGTACTGCTACTTCACCATATTCGAAAGATGACATAATGGATATATTGAATATAAGTCGACAGTTTAACTCAAGAAATGACATAACTGGTTTACTACTTTATCATGAAGGATCTATTCTTCAAGTTTTGGAAGGAGAAAAAGAGGTTATTGAAGACTTATTTTATAATAAAATATGTCTTGATAAAAGGCACCATGGAATCATAGAATTGCTTAACCATGAAATCAAGGAAAGGAGTTTCGAAGATTGGTCAATGGGCTTTAAGCAAATATCTACTCAAGATTGGGCAGAACTCAAAGGGCATATTGATATAAGTAATATTGAAGAATTTTCAAAAGCAATCAATTCAGCTAGTGATGATATCATCACTATGATAAAATCATACTCAGATGTTAATCAGTTACGAATGTAATCTTAATGATACATCGTAGTAAACATTTTTTTAAAATATAAAGTATTTCATTCAATATATAATATTAGATTTATTTAATAAACTATACTCATCTTATTTAATAATTAAATTAAATCTTTATTTAGGAATTTAGTTAAGATTGAAATCAACAGTTCAGGGTTTATTGGTTTAGTTATAAAGTCGTTCATTCCAACTTCTAAACACTTCTCTCTTACATCATCCATGGCATCTGCAGTCATAGCAATGATTGGAAGTTTCGTTTTACTAGCATATTCTCTAATTCTCTTTGTTGCAATATAACCATCTAATATTGGCATTTGTAAATCCATTAAAATCAAATCATAATCATTCATTTTAGCTTTTTGTAATGCTTCTTCACCATTGTTGGCAATATCAACATTAATACCCACATTTGATAATAATTCTTCTGCTACCATTTGATTTATTTCATTATCTTCTGCTAATAGTACTTTTTTATTCTTGAATAAATTTTTATCATTAAAAGATTCATTAATATTATAATTAATATCATTTTCTGAAATCTCATTAACAAATAGGTTAGAAATAGTTTTAAAAAGAGATAATGGAGTAAAAGGTTTTATCAAGAAACTATCGAGTTTAAAGTTAGAGACTTTATCTATTACTACTTCTTCTTCGTAACCGTTTATCATAAATACTATTTTAGCATCTCTAATATTCGATTCCAATAATTTATATAATGTGTTGATATCATTAATTGGTATTTCAGAATCTAGAAAAATGATATCAAATGGATTATTATTAGATTTATTTATATTCTCTATTGAATCCGAACTACTATTGACAATTGTGACATCAAAATTTGAAGTCCTTAATATTTCGGATAAAACCATTCTGGAGTAAGGATTTACAACATATATCAGTAATCTTAATTCTTCTTTAATATTTTTAGGTAAATAATCAAGATAAGTTAAATTATTTTTAGAATATGATTTAAATGTAAATGAAAAATTTGATCCTTTTTTATATTCTGATTCAACAAAAATTTCACCATCTAGTAATTCAACAAGTTTTTTTGAAATTGTTAGTCCCAAACCTGTTCCACCATAATTCCTTGTAGTTGATATATCAGCTTGGGTATATGAATTAAAAATATTTTCTTTTTGACTTTCTGTCAATCCAATTCCACTATCTATAACTGAAATCTTCAATTCTATTATATTCTCATGTTGTCCGATTTTTTCAATTTTTACTACTATTTCACCTTTTTGGGTAAATTTCACAGCATTACTACAAAGATTAGTTACAATTTGTTCTAACCGAAGAGAGTCACCAATTAATTCCAATGGAACGTCTTCTCGAACATCATAAATTATTTCTAGCCCCTTGTCAAAAGCATTTTGAGCAATTTTGCTCGTGACTGTTTCCAGAACTTCTTCAATCTGAAACTCAACATTTTCAATTTCAACTTTTCCAGCTTCAATTTTTGATATATCTAAAATATCATTTATTATCTTTAATAAAGAATTGGATGACTTTTGTATTTTACATAAAAAATTTCGTTGTCTATTACTTAAATCCGTATCAAGTATTAAATGAGTTAGTCCGATTATTGCATTTAAAGGAGTACGAATTTCATGACTCATATTAGCTAAGAAATCAGACTTGGCCAGGCTAGACATATCAGCTAATTCCTTTGCTTTGACTAATTCAAGTTCATATTCTTTAATTTTAGAAATATCCAACATAATACCAAATATTCTTTTCAATGACTTGTCTTGACTTTTTTCAACTTTGGTATTATATTTTATGTGTTTAATTAACCCATTAGATGAAATTACCCTAAACTCTCCATCGTCTGAATCTTGATAACCTCCAAGCATTCTTTTCATATTATATTGGATCAATTCTCTATCTTCTGGATGTATTCTATTTATGAACCTATTGAATAAATCTACGAAAGAGTCATCTGCTTCCTTTGTTAAATCATATAATTCGTAAATTGTTTGACTTTTTGTGAACTTTTTATTCTGAAAATTCCATTCCCAAATACCTATTTCTGTAGATTTCAAAATGAATTCATATTTTTCTATAAGTTCCTTTGCATTTTCTTCAAGTTCGATTTCATTGGATATATCCCAGTTAAGACCAACCATTCGAGTTGCCCTTCCAGAACTATCTCTATATGTTTTAGCAACAGCTCGTATATGTTTAATAGTTCCATCATTCAATTTAATTCTAAAAGTATTACTAAATTCTTCACCAGGAGTGTTGATAATATGTTCTATTTCTTTGTTAATCCTATTAACATCTTTGGGATGTAATCTTTCTTTGTAATCATCGTAACTACTAATCTTTTTACTTCTATCTATGCCGAAAATTTCATACATACACTCATCCCAAGTCAATAAGCCTGTATCTATTGACCATTCCCAAAAACCAATCTTAATAAAATCTAATAAATGTATATACTCGTCTTTAATATTTTTTTTTTCAATCAAATCTGTTTCATCAATGATTGCCCAAGTATCACCAATATCAGTTCGCTTATAAGTAATTTTAATTCTTTTTTGTTCGCCTGCCTTATTTACTATATTTACTGACCTACCTTTATTTGGAATATTCTCTTTATTGCTTTCAAATATTTTAATTACTTTATTGGAATTATTCGGATGAAGACACTTAATCCATTCCTCAATTGTTTCAATTTCATTATTACTATAGCCAATTATATCCGCTACTATTTTATTATAATAGATTTTTCCTTGATGATTCAATAAAGTTCCATAAGGTAATTTATCGATTAATGAAATAAATTTTTTGGCTTCAGTAGATAAATCTAAACTGGAGTCTTCATCTTTATTATTTTTGTTAGATTTTGATTTATTTCTAGGCATGTCTTCTCCAAATGATTTATTAGAAAAAAACTATTTTTTAAATTACTGCTAATACTTTTAAAACATTCAACTTTAATCGAAAAAGAAACAATAAGAGTATTTAATGGCTGAAACTTGTGCCAATTATATCAATCGTTCTTATTAAAAATATATTTTAAAACTATTCTTCACCAAACTATTCCTTTGTAAAGGTATAAATAATAAATTGATTCAATAACGATGAATTTGTAATCTGACTTTGTTTACTACCCACTCCCAATAATTATTAATTTTAAGAATATACTAAATTATGAAATCCATTCTTAAAATATTCGCGTATATAAACAGAATAGAATTGAATATAATAATAAAAGTCAACGGACATAACTTTGAGAATTTATTTCTTATTAAGATTTAGAACTTTTGCTTGTGTATTAATTTAATATTATATATTTTTAATAAATAATTTAAAATAAAATTACTAATATCATAATGGTGAAAGTAT
>JBFHKR010000149.1:0-6396 GCA_041595255.1 Chlorobiota bacterium | reverse complement strand
AGTTTATTAAATCAAATTCGAATAGAATGTTTTTCGTCCGTAGTCTAGTACTATTATTTTTATTCTTTGCCATAAGTGCATATTCTCAGGTTAATACAGAAGCTATAAGAAGTAGTAAAATAGATGATGGATTTAGGTCAAGGATTGATTTGTTATTTGGATTAAATTCGGGAAATTCGGAGTTTATAAGTGGTGAAGCAAAGCTTAGATTGGACTATATTCAATCTAATTACCGTACTTTTCTAGCTGGGGAATTGGCTTACAAGGAAGGGAACAATGCTGTTATTAGTGATAAAGGTTTTCTCCATGGACGATATATTTATAAACTAGACTCATTATTGGAGCCTGAGTTATTTATACAAAAAGAGTTCAACGAGTTTGTGTTACTTTCGGATAGAAATTTACTCGGTGCAGGAGTAAGACTAACTCTGTCTAATACCGATTTCGTAGCTGACTCATCTGCAGAAATAGATATTTACTTAGGTTCAGGGATTATGTATGAAATGGAAGAAATTAACATAATACCTACACAGATTACAGAGATTATACGTTCTACCAATTATATGACAATAACTTGGAAACCATCTGAAAATTTTTTGTTAAATTCGGTTACTTATTTCCAAGTAGATATAAATAGATTGAATGATCACAGAATATTGAACGACACTAAATTGCAATTCAAGATAACCAAGGCCGTTAGTTTTGTTTTCAATATGAATTATAGATTTGATAAAGAGCCCCCACAGGGAATTAGAGAATATGATTTGGAATTAAAAAATGGTATTACAGTTGAAATCTAGAATAGTATTCTTATTATTACTATCGCTTATTATTGTGTTAGGATCTTGCGACAGCGATGATCCAAATGCTAAATACTTAGAAGATATGAAAGCATATAGAAACGATGTTAAGGAATTTTTTAGGAATTCTGAAGATTCGCCTGTCGTAGATATGACAGATAAGACTATACCTTTCTATTACGAGCCTAAACCTGAGTACAAAGTTGAGGCCTATTTGGAGGAATTTGCCGACAAAGACACTTTGGAAATGTTGACCACTCAAAGTGACGTTCGTAAGATGATTAGATATGGTGATTTGAAATTCAAAGTAAATGGTGAGAAATTTTCGCTTACTGCCTACGTGAATATAGAACATCCTGATAGTTTCTTTATTCCTTTTCACGATGAAACAAATGGCAAAGAAACTTACGAAGCTGGAAGATATTTGGATTTAGAGATTGTGAAAGATTCCAAATATATATTAGATTTTAACTTAGCTTACAATCCTTATTGCTATTATAATGCTAAATACTCTTGCCCAATAGTGCCAGAGGACAATTACCTAAAAACAAAAATCGAAGCTGGAGAAAAATCATATAATGACTCACATTAGAATAATAGTAATAGCACTAGTATTAATAACACTCAATGCTTGTGTAATCGTAAAAAAGTTTGAAACAGAAACAAGAGAACCATTAGTAAAACTAAGTCCGAAACCAATACTTAATATGCAAGAAGAATATATCCGCTCTACCGACGGAGATATGATAGCTGCTATACCAGAAGGTTGGTTTTTTGTTGATCTGGATGGCAAAGCATCAGCTGGGACTATAGCTATAGCTACTACTAAGGATTATAATCTAACTGCTGTATTTAAAAAATTACCGTCTTCCATTGAATTGGAACAAAATTATAAAACAGATAAAGAATACGGTATTGCTAAATATAGCTATACAATAAAAGCTAATAAAACTGGTGGCAATTGTCAATTAACATCGAAGTATGGGTTAATAGAAGCTGGGAATTTAAAATTTGGGACTTACCGATACTCGAATACTGGAGGCGCACTTACAGCTCGTACTGCAGTATTTAGAACCGATATTGACAATTATTACGAATTTACATTGATTCCAACAGATATTAAGGGAATGTCTTTCCCAACGGAAGTAGAACAAGAGAATATATTTAAATCTATAATAGCTACTATGAAGTACTAATGGAAATATCAAAAGACACACAGAACGTAGTAGATACAGTAGAAAGCTTCACTAATAAGCAACTTCAGAAGAAAAATGACTTCTCAACTATTATGGAGCTCGCAGTTAGTAATTTATTAATAACCGAATATAATGAAGCGATATTCAATGGTACAGCTTTCTTCAAACTATCTAAATCATTGAATAAAATTGACCCACATGATGAAACTGCTTCTAATTTTAAAAAGGAATTTGAGAGATATCTAGAGCAATTCAAAACGAATATCTATACAATTACTCAAAAATTAGAAGATAACACACTTATAGAACGATTTGACATTACTTATTTCCAATTAACAAGGGGTTGTGTCCTTAATCTAATTGATTTAGCACATGATTTTGCAATTTTCAAAGAAATGCAAACGTCAAGTAAGAATAATACAAGCAAAGATTAAATAAAATTCGTGAGCTCTTGATGAGAAAACTATCTATTTTCGTAGCTATTTCAATAATACTATCACTACTAACGTATGTAGTGGTATCCGAAGAAAAAACTCCAGAGTTTAACCTCAAAACGTATTACTTAGTGTTTTTAAAAACTGGTCCTAATAGGAACCAACCAAAGGAAGAAGCACTTGAAATACAAAAAGGTCATTTAGCAAATATAAAAATGTTAGCAGAATTAGGTAAAATAGTAATTGCTGGACCTTTATTAGATGATTCTGAAGTTCGAGGTATTTTTATTTTTGACTCTAAAAGTAAAGAAGAAGTTGAAAAACTTTGTTCATCTGACCCTGCTGTTAAATCAGGTCGATTGATAGCAGAAGTACACCCTTGGATGTCAGAACCTGGGAACTGTTTACCCGAATAAATCAATTAATCTTAACTATGAAAAACTTACTTACACCGATAAAAATTGGGTGCATAGAACTACGCAATAGAGTTATAATGGCACCTTTAACTAGATGCCGTTCGAACAGAGAAGGGGTACCAAATGATTTGATGCGGATATATTACGAGCAAAGAGCTAGTGCAGGGTTGATTATTTCCGAAGCTACTAATATATCTCCAATTGGAGTAGGATATATCAATACGCCAGGTATATGGAATAGAGACCAAATAGAAGGCTGGAAACTCATAACTAATGCAGTACATAAGAAAGGGGGTTCTATTTTTTTACAACTCTGGCATACTGGGCGTTCATCACATCCAAGTTTTCATAATGGTAATTCGACGGTATCATCCTCTGCTATTAATTCAGGTGGTAAAATAAATACTTACGATGGAATAAAAGACAAAGAAACGCCCAGAGCACTTAGCTTATCAGAAATAGAATCTACTATTTCTGAGTATGTAAAAGCCTCAGAAAATGCCATTGAGGCAGGATTTGACGGAGTTGAGATACATGGGGCTAATGGTTATCTAATTGACCAGTTTATATGTAGTGGTTCTAATATTAGGGAAGACAAGTATGGAGGTTCAATTGAGAATAGATGTCGATTTGGTTTAGAAGTCGTATCAGCTATTTGTAAAGCAATTGGTAATCAGAAAACTGCTATACGACTCTCCCCAAGCGGTACATTCAATGGGATGTATGACGAGACACCTGTAGAAACATTTAGTTATTTTGTAAATAGTCTAAACGAATATGAATTAGCTTATCTCCATATTATGGAACCTTATGCACCACCTGGTAAAACTTATATCCCACAGGAATCGTATTTACAAGACAGAGAAGTTACTCAACATTTTCGAAAAATATATAATGGGAATTTAATGACCAATAGTGGGTTCGATATTAAAGAAGCTAATGACTATATATCCAAAGATATAGCAGACATGGTAGCCTTCGGCAAATTAATGATAGCAAACCCAGATTTGGTAGAGAGAATAGAAAAAAATACATTTTTAAATGATTGGGATGTAAAAACTTTTTATAGTAGTGGAGAAAAAGGCTATATTGATTATCCGTTTCTAAAAGATTGAAACAATATTATTATTAACTAATCGTGATAGTTGTTATGACAACTAAATTGGATGAGAAAGAGTTTAGTGGTAATGAGAGTATAGGCTACTTAACTGGAGTCGCTTATCGTTCTATAAATAGAAGACTGAGTGCTAATTTAAAAGCATCAGGAAATAAAATTACCTCCGAACAATACGGCGTACTGAAACAACTTTGGTTGAAAGAGGGTCAAACCCAATTAGATCTTGCTTGTAAGACTAGCAAAGATAAACCAGGTATAACTCGCTTACTCAACAATTTAGAGAAAAAAGGATTTATAGAGAGAAAAGTAAATGAAGATGACAAACGCTGCAATAAAATCTATTTGACCCCAAAAGGTAAAAAGATGCAGAAAATCGCCTTAGAAGTAGGTGAAAAAACTGTCAGAGAAACTACTAGTTCTATCGATAAATCTGAAATGCAGATTTGCAAAAAAGTATTAGCAATGATGTGTAACAATCTAATTAGCGAAAATGATAATATTTAACAATTTTTTTAGGATTTGATTTATGTTTAAGAGTTTTTTTAAAATAGCGATGATTACATTCGCTTCAGTTTCATTATTAAACGCTGCTGATTTCAAAGTTGATAAAAATGCAACTAAATTGAAATGGCATGCAGAGAAAGTAACGGGTGAGCATGAAGGATATGTAGACGTAAAGTCCGGTAATTTGGGCTACAATAATGGAATGATTACAAATGGTAAATTTGCCATAAATATGAAGTCTATAACGTGTATAGATATTGAAGACGAGGGTTATAATTCTAAATTAGTTAACCACTTGAAATCAGACGATTTCTTCTCAGTTGAAAAACATCCAGAAGCTACATTTAACATATTGAAAGTAGAATCTGAAGGCAATACCCAAAATATCACTGGTAACTTAACTATAAAAGGTATTACTCAAAAAATTACATTTCCTGCTGTCGTAACAGAAGAAGGAAACAAAATCACAGCTAAAGCGACGATAAAAATAGATAGATCAAAATTTGATATTAAATTCAGATCCAAAAGTTTCTTTGATTTAGAAGCGTTAGGTGATAAAATGATTTATGACGAATTTACTATGACTTTAAACTTAGTTGCTAAGAAATAGTTTATTTATCAAGACACTTACATTTGAGACTGATTATGAAAATAATCAGTCTTTTTTTTTATCTAATTATTTATTATTTTCTAAATATATAATATCAAATTAATAAAAAATGGAAAGAAGAGAATTTATAGAAAACTCTTGTTTGTTATGTTTAGGTATAACAATTGGTGGAGTTACGCTTAGTAGCTGTAGCAATATTAAAACAATCAATTCATTTGAAAGAAATGGTTATCTAGAAGTTGACAAATCCGAATTTATAGACACTCAGTCTAATGAAGAATATACTAATATAATAGTAACTTCAAATTCTTTAAAAAAACCCTTAATCCTTTTTAAATCAGGTTCTGACAGCTATGAAGCGATTTCATTAGAATGCACACACAAAGGTGTAAAGTTAGATTTGGTAGAAGATACATTGCAATGTTCAGCACACGGTAGCGTATTTGATAAAAATGGAATAGTTATAAAAGGTCCAGCAAAAAATAATCTAAAAAGATATAGTGTAGATAAAACTATTACTATTATTTTGATAAAACTTTAATAAGATATCTAAACTATTTTTTCTTCAAATCTATTAGTTCTTGTTGGTTTAGAGTTCTTAATCGAAGTCCAGCATTTTTTACATTAATTGATAAATCATATAAGTTTTCTTGTTCGAATAATTCTCTAAGAGCTTCTCTATGAGCTGTCCAACTATCGTGCAATGGACAAGGTTTATAAATGCCGCAACCTTCTAATCCCAATGCACATTCGGTAAAAAGATCCATACCATCTATAGCACCTATTATTTCAATCAGTTTTATTTCTTTAGTATCTTTTGCAAATTTCACGCCACCTCTAGGACCTTTATGTGAGAGAAGTAGGTTATCACTCGTCAACTCTTGTAGTATCTTAGTAAGAAAATGTGATGATAGATTCAATTCTTTTGCTACCTGACTAATCGATATATATCCATTGTCAGCTTCAGATGCTATATAGATCGAAGCACGAATACCATAAACGCATGATTTAGAAAGTAAAGCCATAATTTCAAGTTTTTAGATATGAAGACAGTATTATCTTTTTAATAATTAAAAATGTCATTGGAAAAAATTAATTTAACAAACAACCAATATTAATTCAAGTTTTTTTTAGAATAATCTAATTATATATAAATTATAAGACATAAGTTCTCTATTAAAAAAAAAGGCAGCGCCCAAATGACCCTGCCTTTCTAAATTGTAATACTTAAGAAATAAGTTATTTAGTTATAACTATCTTCTGTGACTCATTTACACCTAGATATTTGAATGTTAGGAAGTATGTACCTGATGTTATGT
>JBFHKR010000148.1:0-6540 GCA_041595255.1 Chlorobiota bacterium | reverse complement strand
TTCGATAGTTTATCTCTTCCTTTCAGAAAAGACAATTCGATAAGGAAATTACATTGTACTACCTCTCCACCTAGCTCTTCCACTAGCTTACAAACAGCTTCGGCTGTACCACCAGTCGCTAATACATCATCATGAATTAATACTCTGTCGCCCTTGCTTATAGCATCTTTGTGGATTTCTAATCGGTCAGTACCGTACTCTAATTGGAATTCTTGGCTGAGTTTGTCCGAAGGTAGTTTGTTTGGTTTTCGGACAGGTATAAACCCTGCATTAAGCTTATCTGCTATTAGTGTTCCGAAGAAAAACCCACGACTTTCTACACCTATTACTTTATCAATCTTCAAATCAGAAGTTAGTTCTAGCAATGAATCGAGAGCGAATTTGCTCGGCTTAGGGTCGTTTAGCAATGGTGTTATATCTTTGAATAATATTCCCGGTTTAGGGAAATCGGGTATGTCACGGATGTAGTCTTGTAGGTTCATTGGTCCAACTTTTTGTAATTAATAAATCCAATTCCAGCTAGAGTCACCCCAACAAACAAGCTGAAAAAGTAAACTGAAAACTCTCTCCCCGATATCACTTGATATATACCTAAGACTATGCTTATTAGCCCAAGAACCATTGCTATTAGATTTGCTGATTTCATTTTATTATTCCCAACTGTCTGATTTAGTTATCTACTCTGTCAACTGTTCTATGAAATAGTTAGCCGCAATATCAAAATCAGTAAATACTTGAATTACATGCTTTTCGCCATTCTCTTTAAAATACATTTCGTATTTAGTTGAATTATTCTCTTCTCTTAGTACTAATGCTAATTTATTATCATCAGTTAGTGAGCCGTATAAACCTTGTAGATAGTAGCTTTCTTCTGCTATGCCTAGTGCTTTCATTCTGAAATATAGTTTTTCTATTTGTGACATTGATTATTATTCATCATAATATAATTCTATTGCTTCATTCAAATCTGAAAGTAGTTCGGATATATTACTACCAGTTGTGTAAATAGGAAGTTCTTCAACGAAAGCAGAATATCCAGTTGAAGATGTTTCAACTTTGATTGTAAAGTTTTCTTTCATTTTATTTCATCTTTAATTTATTCAAAATATGAATTATTAAAAATATTTACAATGATTTATGACAATCGTTAAGCATAAATATATGATTTTGGAAATTATATAGTTGCTTTAAGTCAACTACATCTTCTGCCCAACATATCTAACAACATAGCTTTCGCCATGGTGGAACTCACCTTCTGAAAGGTGAATTATTTTTTCTTCTATTAATATAGTTTTTAGTGAGCTGAAATCTTCAAGTATGGATTCTGAATCAAATAGCATATCTATGTTCTTAGGCCCACCTGCACTAGGGTTTTTCTCGCTAAACTGGAGGTGATTTTTACTAAAACCTTCTAATATGATATAACCACCAACTCTCAAGCTAGAGATTAATTTCTGATGGAACTTAGCCCTGATGATTGATGGGAAATGAGCGAAAACTAGTCCAATTGCATCAAACATATTTTCAGAATAGTCAAATTCCAAAATATCTTGCAGTTTGTAGTCAATAGCCACATTTTCAATCTGGGCTCTTTTGAGTGCATTTTCTCGACCTACTTTGCTCGTATCAAAAGCTGATACTTCCCAACCAGTTTTGGCTGCGAATATTGCATTTCTACCTTCACCTTCAGCTGGTAGGAGTAAAGCCCCTGCTTCCAATTTCGATAACTGTTCTTTGAAAAATTGGTTTGGTTCTTCTCCATATACAGATTTATTATTTGCAAACCTTTCATCCCAGAAGTTATTCATCTACTCCATATCCCCACTGTCTCCATCAAACGATGATCTTTGTTTTTGTTTTGCTTGATTTATTCTGTAATTAAATGTCAGAGTTACTTGCCCTTTTCTCCATTGGTGCTCGTTTATTCGAGAGAAAGTCTCACCATTAACTACAGATCGTCTTAATCGAGTGCTAAACACATCCTGACCTGATAAAGTTATAGTAGCATTGTTATCTAATATATCTTTAGAAATCCCAAAATCTAACCACCACATACTAAGGTTCTCTCCTTGTGGAGTATCCTCAGGGGCACGATAGTTTGCAGTTAATTGGAAATTGTATCCAGAAAATTTCATTTTCGAAGAAAACCTGGTGTTCCAACTGAAATAATCACTATTTAAATTGTAAACAGATTCGTTCCCAGTTATAGTAGAAGTGTAGAGATTAAAATTAATATTAGTGTTCCACCAATCTGTGATATCATTAGAAAGGTTAAATTCTACACCATAAGCATCTTGAATACCTATGTTAGATGGTCTTATCTGGGTAATACCCGTCGAATCAATATAAGTAACCGACTGAATAATATCAGTACTATGACGATAATAAACATTTGATAATATAGAACCAGCTTCCCAATTATAGAGGTATCCTAGTTCATAAGAATCAGTATATTCTGGATTCAAATCTGGATTACCACCCCATATATTTCTAGAATCTGTGAAACTAGAAAAAGGCATTAGTCTTCTGAACCACGGTCTTTGTATTCTAGATGAATAACTCGCCTGAAGTGAATTTTGCTCGTTTAGTTTGTAGTTAAAATGAGCCGATGGGAAGAAATTCAAATAATCTCTTTGATTTCTATAATCAGTTTTCAATAATTCAGTCGTAATATCTGAGTACTCGGATCTCACACCTAACTGCCATCCAAAATCGCCTAATTGATTACCTGCCATTATATAAGCAGCAATAATATTTTCATAGTAAACGAAGTTATTATTGAATCCATCTAAAAATTCAAGCCCTTCTCCTACATCTTGCTTAACCCAATAGTCATTGTCTATCTTACGTAAGTTAGCTTTAGCACCTGCTTCAAACTTCCCATCATCACTGAAAGGATAAATATAGTCAAGTTGGTACAATTGATTTCTTTCAAATTCCAAATTATAAGACTCTTGTACGATATTGTTATTAGATAGACTATTTGATTCAAGAATATCCGATTGTTCTATGTCTTTGTCTTGCTCGTATCTACTATCAAACTTTAAGACATGGTCTTTATTCCCGTCGAATATTTTCTCATAAGTCAAGTTGAATTCTATATCATTTTTTGTTTCTGACTCATCATCATCTCTTGTCGTCACTCTATATATATATCCACTTGGTAGATAATCAGTATAAGTTAGGTCTGATTCATTTAATCTATCACCTAATCTAAGGTTTCCTGCAAAAGTTAACGTATTCTCATCATCTAGATAAAAGTCAGAACCAATATTTAAGTTTAATCCCAAACCACCTCTTGTTCTATCCAAATCAGTATTTGTAAAGTTAAAAGTGTCATATACGTAGAATGTCTGATCCGTATAACCAGAGCCAGGAGCTTTCCTATAATCAGCACCAACAGAGCCAAATAAGTTCATAGTCTCAGATCTGTAGTTTGAAGAAACAGAAATTGCATGGTTATCTGGGTAACCAGTCCTTAGTTCGAAGTTACCATTGTAACCAGCTTCTTGCTTTTTCTTCAATACTATATTAATAATACCTACTTCACCTTGGGCATCGTATCTAGCAGATGGATTGGTGATGATTTCAATTTTATCTATCATATCACCCATTAGCTGTTTGATAGATTCGGGGTCATTACTTACCAACCCAGATTGTTTACCATTCAATAATATCTGAACATTGCCTGAACCACGAAGAGATACATTACCCTCAGGGTCAACGTTAACAGAAGGAATATTATCTAATATCTCAGAACCATTTCTACCAATATTACTTGCATCTTTGTTAACATTGTATATACGTTTATCTAGTTTTAATTCCATAATTGATTTATCAGCCGTCACTAATACTTCATCTGTCAATACTGATGACTGCTCTATTTTAATAACACCTAACTTCAAATCACTCGACAAATTGATATTGTCAATTACTTTCGGTTCCATACCAACAGAAGTGATACGTATATAGTAATTCCCGCTTTTGGCTTCGAATTTGAAATTACCCCCAACTTTAGTTACACCACCAGTGATTACGGACGAATCAGAAGGATTGTGTAAAGCTACAGAAGCACCAATTTGAGGTAGTCCCTCAGTGTCAAGTACAGTCCCAGAAATATTATAATTTGATTGTGAGTAGAGTGAAAGTACTGCAAAAGCAAAAAAGAATGAAATGTATTTAATCATTACTGTTATAAATCGATTTATGAGTATATATAATTTTTGCTATTACGGACAAGTCTATAAAAAAACGTATCGAAATCAAATAAAAGCGTGAATTGTTACGGAATAGCAGTCACTATGACAAATTAGTAATGATTTGGTTTAATCAAACAGTAAAAAAAGTATAAAAGAGTTTTAGGGAGTAACTCCAACAGTAAAATAAATACTTCTTCTCATAGCAGGTATAATACCAGGTCCTGGGTAGCCAGTTGCTCGGCGAGTAAAGTAAGAATTATCGAGAATATTGTTAATTCCAGTTTCTATTTTGAATAAATCAAATTTATAACTCATTGATAAATCAAACACATCATAACTTGGAATGATTCCCGATATACTACCTGGGGCAGAAATTGCGTTAGTCGCGTCGCTGAAATGCTCCATAGTGTATGAATAAGTCAAAGCAGCTGAGAACCCTTCCTCCTTGTAACTAACACCAGTTCTGAATATAATAGGAGGAGTGTATTCAACTTTTTTGTTATTATACGCTGCCTCTTTACTTTCTAGGAATATTGCATTTGTATAAGACCCATTAAAAAAGTAATTCAGTTCGTACCCATTAGATAATCCCAATAAAGTATTCATATTCATTTCCGTAAATATTTCAGCTCCCACACTTCTACTATCAGAGATATTAGTTTTTAATACGTACGAAGTATATGTTTCCTGGTCTTCTTTTAAAACTGTTCCTATCTTATCATAATAGTATAAGTAAAAGAAATTGGCATCGAAATAAAGAAGACTACCTACAGTTCCTCTAATTCCAATATCCCCAGAGTACCCGTTTTCATCTCTCAAATCAGAATCTATTCTCATATTTGGGTTTATTACTCTCATATCATTGAAAGTGACAGCTCTATAGTTCTGTGATATATTGATATAAGTTTCTAAATCTTCCGCAATATTGTATCCTGCACTAACACCTAATAATATGAATTCTCGAGTGTTACTCCTATCCTCAGATATAGTCTCTTGTTTGATTACGTTACCAGCTAGGTCTTTGACGATATTAGAATAATACCCTTCAGAACCTGTAGTTATTCGTTCGTATCTAATACCTGGTGTTATTGATAGGTTAGGACTTAGTTTAAATAGATTCTCTGTAAAAAAGGCATAATTCATACTAGGGTTTGTGTAATCATTTAGCATTTCATTACTAGAGTAGTCGAAATTTGCACCTGATTCACTATCGCCAAATCCTTGACTTTGCAAAGTACGTCCATTATAAATTCTAAATCCAGTAAGTAAAGTAGAAGGCAGACTCTCCACCATATTATAGTTATAAAGTAACCTAGTTTCATTACCTAAGTTCTGAAATGTACCTTTTATCAAAGTTCTATCTTCCATTGGGTCTACTCTGTCGGGTCTAATGAGATACCCCAAAGCATCTCTTTCAGCATCTAGGTAGAATACTCTTGAATTTAGCTTCAAATCGTTATTGATTTTATAGTCTAGAACAGCAGCCAATATATCCCAGTTAACTGAGAACCAGTTCCTATCCCTAACTGATTGCTCAGGATTGTCTAAGAACATAGCATCTGTCAAGCCACCAGATTGCTGTGCAAGATAATTCATATGAGTAAATTCGGCTGTGATACTCAAATCATTAGTAATCTGATAAGCATTTTTTATAAAAAAAGTAAGTGCATTGTAATTTGAGTTTGGACGGAAATCATTACCTTTTTTGTATTGTAAAAAACCGTAATAGTTCATATTCTCATAAGTACCACCAATACTATTAAATGAACTAAAATTGTCATAGCTTGACATAGATTGTCTAGAAATAATATCTACCGGTTTAACTTTAGAACCATCTTTCAATTTGAAATTTAGAAATCCCCCAAACTGAGTGCCATATTGCAATGAAGCTGCTCCACGAACTAACTCGATTTTCTCTAACGCTTCCATTGGTGGAGTATAGTAGCTCTCTGGATAACCTAGTGCGTCGGCTGCTATATCATAACCGTTTTGTCTAGTATTAAAATTGGAAACTCTATTAGGACTAAGACCACGTCCACCTATGTTAAGTTGGATTCCTGAAGCATCATTTTCCCAAATATTTAATCCAGAAAACTTAGAAAATACTTGTCTTGCATTATTTGAAGCTAAATTAGCAGTCAAATTGTCTAAATATAAGGATTCGGATTTGCGTCCAGCATATATAGAAGTACCATCTACAGGTAACATATTGGACATACCAAATCTATTAGTTTTAGTATCTTCTATTAGTACATCGTCGAATTTGGTAACCATTGTGTCAATTGTCAAATCCACTTCTTTAGTCTTATCTACAGAAATTGTCTTAGGATAACCAGATACA
>JBFHKR010000147.1:0-6648 GCA_041595255.1 Chlorobiota bacterium | reverse complement strand
CTATACTTCAACTAAAAACACTACCTCGCTCTGGTAAGAATTTGTTAGTAGAAGCCGGTGAAGAAAATGCTGGTCTAATAGACATAGGTGATGGCTATGGTATAGCTTTCAAAATAGAAAGTCATAACCACCCATCAGCAATCGAGCCATTCCAAGGTGCAGCTACTGGTGTTGGTGGTATTCTTAGAGATATTTTCTCTATGGGTGCTCGACCAATAGCAGCTCTTAACTCACTACGCTTTGGTAAATTAGATGATGAAAGAACGAAATATTTACTACGTGGAGTAGTCAAAGGTATCAGCCATTATGGTAATTGCTTTGGTGTACCGACAGTTGGAGGTGAGATTTATTTCGATAATAGTTATAAAGGAAATCCGCTAGTTAACGCAATGGCTGTAGGTATAGTAGAAGTTGGAAAAACTGCTTCTGCTGCGGCACAAGGTGTTGGCAATCCAGTATTTATCTTCGGGAGTAGCACTGGCCGTGATGGTATTCACGGTGCTTCGTTACTCGCTTCTCGTGAATTCGATGAGCATACGGAAGATATGAGACCGACAGTACAAGTTGGTGACCCTTTCGAAGAGAAAAAATTATTAGAAGCAACTTTAGAAATGATAGATAAAGGACTAATAGTCAGCGTACAAGATATGGGTGCTGCTGGTATTTCTTGTTCTACATCTGAGATGAGTGCTACTAACGGTCTAGGAATGGATGTGGAACTAGATGATATCCCACTTCGTGAGACTGATATGAGTGCTTATGAAATTATGCTTTCAGAATCACAAGAACGTATGTTAGCTGTAGTAGAAAAAGGTCGCGAACAAGAAGCGATTGATATAGCTGCGAAATGGGATATTACGATGAAGAAAGTAGCGGTTGTAACTGACCAAAACAGAATAAACCTAAACTATCAAGGTAAGAAAGTGGCTGCACTAGATGCACATTCACTTGTGCTTGGTGGTGGTGCCCCTGTTTATGTTCGTGAAGCTGTAGAACCTAAATATATGCAAGAAACAAGAAACTTCGATTTAGATAGTTTGAAAACAGAATTATCACAAACTGAAGTTCTATATAAATTATTAACTGACCCGACAATAGCATCTAAAAGATGGGTATATGAGCAATATGACTCACAAGTTAGAACTAATACTGTCAACATAAAAGGCGATGCTGCAGTTTTAAGATTGAAAGAGATTCCTGGTAAGGGGATAGCTGTTAAAACTGATTGTAATAGCACACACGTTTACCTAAACCCTTACAAAGGGGCAATGGGTGCTGTTGCTGAATCTGCTCGTAACGTGGCATGCGTAGGTGCTAGACCAGTAGCAATTACGAATTGCTTGAACTTCGGTAATCCTTATGATCCAGAAGTTTACTTCCAATTCTCTGAAGCTATCAAAGGAATGGGAGACGCGTGTCGAAGATTAGAAACACCAGTTACTGGTGGTAATGTCTCATTCCATAACGAAACTAAAACTAGTGCTATTAACCCAACTCCGACTATCGGTATGTTAGGTCTGATTGATGATTTGACTAAAGTAATGTCATCTGAGTTCAAAAATGAAGGAGACGATATATACTTACTAGGTTCAGATAGAAAGGAAATAGGGGGTAGCCAGTACTTAAAAACAATATTTGATAAAGTAGTTGGCGATGCACCAGATATCGACATAGACGAGGAAGCTAACCTAATAGACGCTATTCTAGAACTAATCGGTGAGGGAGTAATCAACTCTGCTCACGATACTTCGGAAGGTGGTATAGCAGTTTGTTTAGCTGAAAAAGCTATGTCTTCAGATGGACTAGGTTGCCAAGTGACTATAGATGGTGACAATGCATCTCTATTTGGTGAATCTCACTCTCGTATTATAATTTCTGCTTCACCTGAGCAAGCTACTCGCATATCTGAAATAGCTGTGGAGTATAATCTTGGTCTTCTGAAAATGGGTACAGTAATCGAAGATGATTTCGTTATCAACGATTCTATTAATGAGCCAGTAGAAAAGTTATTAGAAGCTTACGAAGGTGCTCTACCAAGTATAATGGATAAGAAATAGTTAATAAAACTATATAATAGATTTAATTAAAGACGCTTTTCATAAGCGTCTTTTTTTTGATTATTTACGAATGAGCCGTAGAGACGTAATGTTTACGTCTCAAATACTCTATGTTTATTTAATTCAGTGTCAAATGATGAGATGAAGCAAATTAATTATGTCTTGTCCTAAAAAATGTGTCACTGCGAGGACTGCAAGGACGTGGCAGTCTCTACTCCCCAAACCCTATTTGTCAGTAGGGTTTAGTCCAGGTCATTCTGAACGAAGTGTTTCTTAGGCACTTCAACAGATTTCAATGAATAACTAGTTAATTCAATTCACATCTAACTCATTTAATTACTAGTGTTTATATGTTTCACTGCATTTCAGTTAGTTTAATTTTATTTCTTAGTATTATCTCATTTTGTTTAACCTTGTGTTAAACATAATTTTAATTTGCACGTTATACTAACTAATCATTATCTAAAGTTTAAATATGTTACGTGTAAATTATAATATTCAGTTCAAAAATAGAAAGGTTTCTCCTATAATTATTTCTCTTACTTGGAAAGGAAATCGAATACAAAAGTCTATTGGTCAATCAATAGAAACTGAGTATTGGGATTTCAAAAAGAATAAAGCAAAATCTACATTTAAGGATGCTGTCAACTTTAATGCTTATCTACAAAGCATTGAAACTGCTTTACAGAATTATTATACTGAGTCTTCTAGCTACGGAAATGTAATTAATAAAAGTAAAATAAAAAGTAAACTAATCGAAATACTTAATAATGGGATAGTCGAAGAAAATAAGAACAATAAAGTAGTCGAAACATTTGAGAGATTTCTTAAAGAATATAGAGTAAATGGTAGCAAATTAAGAGCATCTACATTAGTAAATTATCAGAGCTGTAGAAATAAACTAAAACTATTTGAAAAAAGAAAAAAGACTATACTACAATTTGATGATATTACTTCTCAGTTCTACAACGAATTTGTTGATTTTCTTTATGAATCAAGTAGTAATAATACAGTAGGTTCAATTATCAAGAATCTTAAAACTTATATGAAATGGACTCAGAAAATGAAATTTCATAATAACATTGATTACAAAGAATTTAAACCACCCTCAGCAGAGCCATCATTTGGTATCGTTTTAACTAAATATGAATATGATAGAATTTTGGCACTAGAAACAGATAAGCCAGCTTTAGAGTTTGCAAAATTATTTATGATAGTTAACTGTAGAATTGGATTAAGGTCTATAGACTTGATAGAAGTAATAAAGGAATTTGAGATAAATTCTAATAAAATAAGATTTTTCCAAACTAAAACAAGTTCACTACAAACATTAGTTATACCTGAAGATGTCATTAATATGATTAGAACACTAAAAGAACTCTTTAGTGATGGTCTTAGTAGAGATTATATAAATGATAATCTTAGAGAAATTGGGAAGATGGTCGGTATGAATGAAATTGAAACCTCGGTTAAATTTTATGGTTCTAAAAGAGTAATAGTTAAAAAGCCTAGATGGGATTTATTAACCACACACGTTGGAAGAAGAACATTTGCTACAAGGGCAATGGAAAAAAGAATCCCAATTCATGTAATTATGGAATTTACTGGTCATAAAACATTAGCTTCATTTCAAAGATATGTCAATCCTGCCAGTTTTGATAATAAGGATGTACTCAATCAGTTATGGAGTTAATGCGGATAACTATTAATCTCACCAATTATCAACTATCCACTTTATAATTATTTTTTTACTGTTTAAGTGTAAAGGTACATCTTCCCTAATCATTTTTTCTATTCTTTGGAAAGTTTCGAGTTTTTTGAATCCCCATTCATTCATAAGATGATTAATCAATAGTAGAATTTCAAATCCATTATACCTATCAATTACTTCTAATTCTTGATAGCTGATGGAGTCTTTATCCCAGCGATAGTCTGTATAATTTAATTTGTCTTTATCCTTAATAGTCATATATAGCTTTAAACTAAACTTAACAATTATTTATTAACTTGAATGAAAATAGGTTCTATAATCTTATCTTTATTAGAGAGCTTAGATATATATGTTATAGTTTGAATATCAATTATCTCATTCTTCTCAATTACAACTACATTCGAAGTGTCTAATATATCAGCAAAAAGCACCATCCCTACTTTTAATTCGTTTACATTTATCGATTTAAAGTTTGCTTTAGCAACATGAGTTTTCAATTCTAAGCTTTTGATTATCCCGTACGAATCTAATTCTTCAAGATTGTACATGGATTCTAATTTATTAAATGCTTCTTCCTTTGAGACATCTCTAATAATAAGATCGTCATATTCATTTAATATTTTCAATAATTTACTAAGAGAGTTACTATTATTTGAAATAGTTGTAGTTTCTATTAATTTAAAAGAAAAGAACATATTTCTAATAGCATCTGAAATGTCGTTTAAGAACTTCAAGTTTACCAATAACTCAGAAGATGATGCCATCTTATTTCTAATTGAATTTATTTCCAAAAGCGTTAACTCTTGACCTGATAAGTATCTTTCCATCAATTCTTCATTGAAATTTATAATATTAATATGAGATAAAATATTTGAGATCTCAAATTGCCATTTCAATTCTGGATAAAGAATTTTACATACTTGAGAACCAAGTTCATTTATTCTTTTTATTCTTTCTGAAATTCTAATGTCTGAATTAGAAATAAAATTGATAAGTATTAATAAAAGACCTTTTAAAGTATCATTTAATAATGATTTTAGTTTTTTATTTGCATTATCCAATTCATTTGACTTTTCTTCAAGTTTTGAATTTAATACACGATTTAATTCCTCAAATCTCGACTCTTTAACTAATAAAGATTTTTCTTTATAAAAGCTTTTGAATGCTTCAGTTAATGTCAATTCTAAGTCATTCCTATCCCATGGTTTTGTAAGAAATCTGTATAAACCTGCATTAATCATTGCATTTCCTACTCCTTCATTAGATGCTTGTCCTGTTAACATAATTCTTTTTGAATCTGGCAATATCTTTTTCGACTCAATTAGAAATTTGTCCCCAGTCATTTCAGGCATTCTATAATCTGAAATTATAATAGGAACTTCAACTTGTTCTTTTTTAAATTGTTTTAATAATTCTATAGCTTCTTCACCAGATTCAGCTAATTCAACTGTTATCATTCCTCTAAAGATGTATTTCATCTCATTTCTGAGGCTTTCAAGTATTATTCGTTCATCATCTACACATAAAATTATTGATTTTTTCATTTGTCACCTCGGAATTAAAACATTAAAACAAGTACCTTTTCCAACTTCTGATTCAAAGTTTATAGATCCTTTGTGCTTTTCAATAATTCTTTTAGCAATATCTAGACCTATGCCTGTACCTTTATCTTTTGGTTTTGTCGTAAAAAAAGGATCGAATATTCTGTCTTTAAATTCATCTGGAATACCTTTACCACTATCTCTGATTGAAACCTTCATATAGAGAGGGATTTTTTTAATAGTAATCTCAAGAGTTCCATTGCCTTCCATAGCTTGTATTGAGTTAGTAATTAGGTTTGTCCAAACTTGGTTTAGTTCGTCTTCATAAACATTGACCAAATCATCATCAATATAGTATTTTATTACCTCTACAGAGTTTTTTAATTTGTATTGATAAATAGCTAGTACTGTATCTATGCCAATAGATAAATTAGTCAATGTTTTAGTACCGAATTGATTATTCCTTGAATAATTTTGAAGTGATCTAACTATATGATGTACTTTTTTAGTAGCAATATTCATAACTAATTGAGATCTGTATATTGATGATAACTCGTTTAACAAGTCAATTAATCTTTTAACATCAAAACTTTCTTTAAGAATTTTAAGGTTAGTATTATAACTATATATACCAATGCTAATAAGCTCATTGATATATGGGATATATTCAGTACTATTGTTTGATGTAAGTTCCTTTTCTAATAATCTTCTTTTCTCCCTTTCTTCTCTTGTTGTTAAGTTTGTATAACCAATGCTTAAATTGTTTGCAATTTCCATGAAGGCTCGTAATTGTTCTTTATCAAGTACAGAAATTAAATTCAATAAATTTTCAAGGAAGTAATTTAAACTAATTTTTTGGTTTTCGTTAGTTGACTTAATTGCTCCTAATGGTGTATTTATTTCGTGAGCTACACCAGCGACTATCTCTCCTAATGCAACAAGTTTTTCGTTTTGTATCAGTCTGCTTTGAGTTTCCTTTAACTCAATTAATGATTTTTTTATTTTTTTATTTTTTCTAATTAGTCTCTTTTGATACTCTACTAACTTAATTTGAGTTTCAATTCTTGCTAAAACAACTGGGGGCGATATTGGTTTATGTATAAAGTCAACAGCACCTAATTCTAACCCTTTTACTTCATCTTGGATCTGATCTTTTGCTGTTATAAAAATTATCGGTATTCCTGCAGTCGAATTATCTGATTTCAATAGACTACATACTTCGAAACCATCCATTTCAGGCATCATTATATCAAGTAATATCAAGTCAGGTTTTTGATTTTTAGCTATTTCAATTGCCCTAATTCCATTTTTTGCAACTAATACTTTATATTCAATTAAT
>JBFHKR010000146.1:0-6649 GCA_041595255.1 Chlorobiota bacterium | reverse complement strand
GCTTATCCCAAACAATTACAACTAAAGAGTTTATAGTGTTCCTGCGATTTGGTTTCATAACAACTATACTAGTATTATCTAAATTATAGATGTTAGATATGCTGACCAGAGAATCATAATTATATTTAAGCTGATCGAATTCGGTTTGTAACTCTTTATTAGCTTGTTCTATATTAGCAATTTTCTCATTCGCTCTATCCAACTTTCCATTTGCAATTATTATAAAGTAGATGGAAACAAAAGCAATTATAGCCAATGCAATAGACATTATGTATGGAAGTTTTGAAGTCTTAGGGACTTCTGGTTTTATGAAATCAGCGTTCGATTCATCTTCATCAAAATTAGTAGCAAGAATCTCGTTCCAAATTCTATCTTCCATATACGAAGCGGGTTGTACAGCACCAATATCAGCCATCATCGATAAGCTCATGCTCATAGAGGCTAATTCTTGCGCTATCTCAGGATATTTATCTACGGTGGATTCTACGTCTTTACGTTCAGTTTCAGATAAGGTGCCCGATAAATAATCTTCTAGTATGCCGGATTCTATATATTGTTTTACATCTATCATGGATATATTTTTCTTAACTCTCTTATTGCAATTCTAATTTTAGATTTTACAGTTCCGAAAGGCATATTTAATTTTTCTGCGATTTCAGAATGCGAATAACCATAGTAATAAGAAAGTTTTAATATTTCCTTATGATCATCATCTAGTTTGTCTAATAAAGTCCAAAGCTCAGAATTTGCTAAACTTATTTCGGGATTTGTCTCAGATACTATATCTACGTTTAGAGAGTCGAATTGGATTTTCTTACTTTCTTTACCATAACGGATTTTATCGATTGCACCATTACGACAAATATTTAGCATCCATGTGAAGAAAGTACCTTTGGAATCGTCAAATTTATGGACAAATTTGAATACCTTGATGAATGTTTCTTGGAGTACATCCTCAGCAATATCGGTCTGCTGGGTGATATGCAGAGCAATCCCATATAGCTTAGCAGAATAGTTTTTATAAAGATAATTATAGCACTTTCTGTCTTTTGCTTTTAGCCCTTTTATTAGGTCTATGTTACTAATTTTTTCTATGGTTTTATCAAAATGTAATGAATAAGACACCTAATATATCAAATTATATATTAGAACAATATTAATTTATAATAATTTTTCTAATAAATCCATTAGTTTTACCCCAAATACATTTTTGCCCAATTGTAGATTATGTCAGCTGTTTTAATGGCGTTACCTTCGTCCATAATCAGATGCCCATAGTTGTTGAGCATTATATAACTACGGTGTCCTCTTACTTGGGCTAGTATTTTTCGTGCTTCATCTAGCGATACAGTATCATCGTCGGGTGAGTGGAGTACGAGTATCGGCTTTTTCAACTTCGATAGGTCATAGTCCTTACCATTAGTAGTCAAATCATCAAAGAAATCTTTAGTTAATGTGAACTCTATACCACCAATTGTTCGCTTGGATGCTCCTTTTTCTTCAGCTTCCTTAACGTTGCGGTCTAATACGTGGCAGAGATGATCGGGAGTAGAAGGAGCAGCTATTGTCACTAGAATTTCCATTGGGTCATATTCCATAGCGAATTTCATCATCGCTGAACCACCCATAGAGTGACCTATTCCGAGCTTTGGAGCTTCGTAGTTTTCTTCCAACCACTTAGCTGCTAATCGAATATTTTTGAGATTTGTCGAATAAGTTGTCTCTGTGAAATCTCCTTCAGAATCACCTAGACCAGGAAAATCAAAGCGTAAAAGAGCTATGCCCTGAGAAACTAATTGTTTTGATAAATGCTTTACTACTCTAAGATTTTTAGTACAAGTAAAACAAGGTACATATAGACAAAAATACTTTGGGTAGCCGTCTTCTGGTAAATCCAATTCTGCTGCCATTTCGTATCCATCATGGCCCTGTATAGTAAATCTTTTTATTTTCATTTATGTATATATTTTTAGTGGTAAGTTAAGAATTAATTAGACGATTTGTTGTAGCTGGTTGGTGTAAATGGAGAATAAATAAGAACGGATTTATGTTTAGCTAGTCTGCTCTTACTATAAGATAGTCTTCTTTTGTTATATTGAAATACGTACCACTTATCACAGGATAGCTCCCAGAAAGATAATTCCCAGATGTAATATAATCTAGTATTGGTAGAACATCGTTGTAAGATTTTAACGCGATGATTTCTTCATCGTATGCATATTGGACAGCATCATAATAGCTATGACCACCAACCCAAGATTTGACAAAATTTATTGGTGCGAATATAGTCAGATAATTATTTTCGATAGTACCATTGCAACCAGCTACTCCGATGTTTGTCCAATTGTCTAATGCTTTTGCACTTTTGCAATTAGTCTGATATAAAACCCTGACTTTTATATTTTTTTGACTTAAAGTCTCAGTAAATTCATTGATAGGTACTGATTCATTCACGAATTGAATATTTGTAGATGTGCCATGTAAACTAAAGACCAAGTCTATATTATATTCTTCCTTGCTAAGTAAATCCAACTGTTGTATTAAGTATTCGGCATTAGCGTACTGGTCTGTGAGGTCTATAGTTTTTAGATAGTAATCTTGGGCTACTTTATTTATTTCTGCTATTTGCCATGGTTCACCATATTGATCTAAAATCTGATTCAAATCCTTGTTAAGTAGGGAATCAATAGGTACTTCAAAAACTTCTGAGAATATCTGCCTAGTCTCACTGGGATACGAATTGAATGCAATATCTTCTATCTGTTGGTTAGCTCTGTCGCTATTTTCTACCACCATAACTAGGGCTGCTTTCCCTTCAGAAATATATTCGGTACGGTCTTGGTTTTGAGTAGATTTCTCTTCGCAACTAGTTATAAATAGTAGTACCGTAAGTATTGAGATTAGCTTTTGCATTCGGATATAAAAACTGCTAATCTATGCAAACTCACATAAATTAGCAGTTGCGTTGATTAATAAATTTAGAAATAAATACTCAAACCAATTGCTGAGCCACCTAAGTTTAGTGTACTAAAGTCAGTAGAGCTTGTAGTATTTTGATTACCTACAGTATTAACAGTTTCTACAGAGCCCATGTTGTAACCGAAACCCATTTGCACAAACAATGCAACCGAATTTGCTTGGTTTATAAACGACTGTACGCCAAAAGCACCTAATATAGTTACCATGTTGCCAGAAATTTTAGAAGTAGTATTCTCGATGGTTGGTATTTGAGTAAAACTAAAACCCAAATTCAGATAAGGCTGTACGTCACCTTTCTTTAAGAAATACTTACCTGCTGCACCGATAGATAGTGTATTTTGAGCATCTGTTCCTTCTCCCTGCGAAACCGACATATATCCGAGTCCCAAATCTAGTTGTAATGCATCATTCAAACGGATATTGAAACTACTAGAAGCAGCTGTTGTTATAGTTATCCTGTTAAACGCATTTGATGGTAGTCCTACTGCAGGGGTCACACCATTTGGTAATCCAACAGCAGCTGACATACCCAAATCACCGTGAGCTGACACTTTAGTAGGCGTAAAAGCAGCTAATAAAGCTAAAGATAGGATGAGAAAAAGTAACTTAGAAAAACGCATACGAACCTCTCTTAGAAGTGGTAAAAAAAATAAAATTTGTATTTTCTTTTTTGTCGTTTTCTTAACATACATAAAGTGAATAAGATAGACAAATTTATACAAAGTTTTTTCTATACTTTTACTAGAAGTGCATCATCATTATCTAAAATATATATTTTTCTTAATTCTCGAATTGCAATACGGATTTTTGATTTGACGGATCCGAATGGCATATTTAATTTGTCAGATATTTCTCGGTGGGAAAACCCATAATAGTAAGATAATCTAATTACTTTTCGAAGGTCTTTATTTAAGCATTTTACTGAACGCCATAATTCTTTGTTTACTAATTCGATATGTGGGTTCGTCTTGGAGCATTCTGTAATGTTTAATGTATCATAATCAATAATTACTCTGTCCTTTCCATAGCGCATTTTATCAATAGAACCATTCCTACAAATGTTTAACATTCAAGTAAATAGTGTTCCTTTATTCGGATCGTACTCTTTTATGTTTCTAAAGACTTTTACAAAAGTTTCTTGCAACACATCTTCAGCAATTTCAACATTTTGAGTTATACTCAGGGCAACTCCATATAAAGTTTTAGAGTAATTTTTATAAAGATAAGTAAACGACTTTTCTTCACTATTAATTAATCCAATTACCAACTGCGTAGTAATATTTTTTAATTTGTTTGTTTTAATAATGTTTTCCTTTATTACAATCTAATCATTAATCAACTAGCAAGTCAGTTTTATTATGTAATTAAATGATTAAATTGGATTATGAAGAAAACATCATTTATATTATTAGCACTACATCTACTAATATTTACAGCTTGTGCTAATGAAAAAACCTACAAAGAAGAATATATGTACACTAACAAACTTATCGAAGAAAGTAGCCCATATCTATTAGAACACGCTCACAACCCTGTAAACTGGTACCCTTGGGGCAAAGAAGCTCTTGAAAAAGCGGCACGGGAAAACAAGCCAATCATCATCAGCATTGGCTATGCTGCTTGTCATTGGTGTCACGTTATGGAGCACGAATCATTCTCTGATCCAGAAGTAGCTAAGGTAATGAACGAACACTTTGTTGCTATCAAAGTTGATAGAGAAGAGCGACCGGACATAGACAATCTGTATATGGCGGCATCTATTTTGCAAAATGGGCGTGGCGGTTGGCCGCTCAACGCATTCGCTCTTCCCGATGGTCGTCCTTTCTTCGCTGGTACATATTTCCCGAAGGAGAATTGGGTGGGGCTAATGGAACAGATTAGCCATCTCTACAAAAACGAATATGAAAAATTAGTCGAAAATGCAGAAGCTCTTAATGAAGGTATTGCTACTCAAAATCTACATTTTCTAAATTCTAAAAGTAGTGAGATTAGTGGTTACGACGATTTCTACGAGACTATGCACAATAGAATAGATGAGCAGTTTGGTGGTTTGACGGGTGCACCGAAGTTCCCAATGCCATCTGTATGGGACTTTTTACTGCAATTCAGCTATCTGACGGGAAGTGAGTCAGCTTATGATAATGTTATGTTCACTTTGGAACGATTAGCTTTGAGCGGTACTTATGACCAATTGGGGGGCGGTTTTGCTCGCTATGCTACGGATATGAATTGGAAAATTCCTCACTTCGAGAAAATGCTATATGATAATGGGCAGCTAATAAGCACTTATTCCAATGCATACAAGGCAGAACACAACTCACTTTTCAAGGACATAGTTTATCAGACGGTGGACTTCGTAGAGCGAGAGTTGATGAATGATAAGTTCGGGTTCTACTCCTCTCTGAATGCTGATAGTGAAGGCGAAGAAGGTAAGTTCTATGTGTGGGAATACAGCGAAATAAAGAAATCACTAACCGATGCAGAATTCAAACTAGTTGAAGACTATTACGGACTAATGGAACACGGAAATTGGGAAGAAGAGAAGAATATACTCCACACCAAAATCACTATCGAGAACTATGCACTGAAAAACGAGCTGGACTATGAAGACACACATAAGTTGCTACAATCAGCTAAGAGTAAGCTATTCGCAGCAAGAAAAAGCAAGATAAGACCGAGCTTAGACGACAAGGTAATCACATCTTGGAATGCGCTAATGATAAGCGGTTTGTGTGACGCTTACAGTGCTTTCAGCGATGAGAGATTCCTAAATCTTGCACTAAAAAATGCTGATTTCCTGACTAAAAATATGCTCAGCAAAGACGGCAGTTTGAAGCGAATATACAAAGAAGGCAAGGTGACAATCCCTGCATTCTTGGATGATTATACTCTGCTGGCTAAGGCATTGCTCGATCTATACCAAATCACGTTCGATAAGAAATGGCTGGACTATTCAGAGAAAATCACCGAATATACTATCAACAATTTCGAAGATAAAGAGACCAAGTTCTACCACTATACACACTCGGAAGACAATGAGCTATCAGCCAAAACGATGGAGCTGCAAGACAACGTAATCCCTGCTTCCAACTCGGTAATGGCGAATCTGCTCTTTGATTTGGGGCATATACTCTACAAAGAAGAGTACATAGAAAAAGCAAAGAAACTGCTATTGGGTATATCTGCGGCTGTCCGCCAAAGCCCAACTTACCACAGCAATTGGGCTTTGCTACAAGGTAAAATAGAGCAAGGAGTTTACGAAGTAGCGATATTAGGTAATGATGCAAAAAGGCTTGCTAACGAAATGCAAAGCCAATACCTACCTAATTGCCTATACGTAGGCGGCACAGAGGAGAACCTACCAATACTCAAAGGGCGATTGACTACTGGAACTACTATCTATGTCTGCAAAGACAAGGTCTGCAACCTCCCTACAACAGCGGTGGAAAAAGCGATTAAGCAAGTTATTAGAACGGAGAAGTAATATGAAAACATTAGTATTAGGTGCGAGCGGTGCAACTGGAAAACACTTAGTAGAACAGCTTTTGGAGTTGGGGCATGAAGTAAAAGCCATAGTAAGAAACCCAGAAAAGCTAACTAAATCCTGGCATGAGAACAAGAATCTAACTATCATCAATGGGAGTATATCGGAAGTGTCAAAGGACCAGAT
>JBFHKR010000145.1:0-6691 GCA_041595255.1 Chlorobiota bacterium | reverse complement strand
TCTCGGAACTCTAGGTATTGCTTATAGCTATATGTAAAACCGTACTTATTCTTCAGTGTACTAAGAGCTATATAATCATCAGCATCGGTCAACAAATTGATTAGTTCTTCTCTTTTTTTCGAACTCTGTTTAAACTTTGTTAGCTCAATTTCGTTATATACGTCAGACAGTTTGACGAAAACTTCTTCTTGTGGGAAAGTCTTCGGTGGGAATGCTGCCATGAATACTTCACCTAGCGAGCAAAGATAATAGTCTGCTGTCCATTTGCATAATTTCAAGAAACTAATATCGGCTATTGGTTCTTTATCAACCACATCCGATATTTCCTTCAGTTTAATGTCTGGTATTTCGCTAGTTACATTAACTACTAATCCAGTTATTATCTTGTTGGAGAAATTAACAATTACCCTCTTTCCTATTATATCCGAGCCATAACGCTCTGGTATTAGGTAAGAATAAATTTGGTTTACTCGCAAGGGTACAGATACTTCTGCTACAAATGGCATAATCGAATTTTTGTAATTGTAATAGGTTTCAAATGTAATATAATCTAATTAGAATAAAGAGTGGAAAATATGAAAAAACAATATCTAATCTTACTTGTATCTATAACAATGCTTTTTGCTATTAACGGTGAAATCATTGCTCAAAATGACATAGCTAGTTCTCGTCAAAATGCAATTACTCGAGCAATAGAAAAAGCTAGCCCTGCGATTGTAGGAATAAATGTAACTGAAGTAAGGCAAGTACTATATCGTAACCCTTATAGCGGAACCCTTTTCGAAAGGTTTTTCGGTCGTCAAAGAGACAGAGTACGAGAGTACGAAGTAAAAGGACTTGGCTCGGGGTTTATAATCTCACCAGATGGGTATATATTAACTAATAATCACGTAGCTGGAAATGCAAAAAAAGTAGTAGTTACCACTACTGATGGAAAAAGATTTGATGCTGATATAATTGGAACAGACCCAGCAACTGATATTGCACTTCTCAAAATAAATTCAGATGAAAGGTTGCCTTATTTACAATTTGCTGATTCAGACGATCTGATAATAGGCGAATGGGCAATAGCACTTGGTAATCCATTTGGACTTTTTGATATTAATGCAAAACCAACAGTTACGGTTGGAGTTATCTCTAATAAAGGTGTCAATTTCTTAGAAGAGCAAGACAAACGATTGACGGTTTACAAAGATATGATACAAACTGATGCGGCTATTAGCTCAGGAAACTCCGGTGGGCCACTGGTAAATGCAGAAGGAAAGGCCATTGGTATGAATACAATGATTTTTTCGACAGCTCAATCACAATCTGGTTCGGGAAGTATAGGTATCGGATTTTCTATACCTATTAACCGAGTTAGTCAAATTGTAGAATTGATAAAATCAAAGAAGACCATAAACCGCAATGTTTATTTGGGTTTAGAAATACAAGAAATTGACGAGAGAGTAATTAAATATCTTAATTTACCAGATATCAGAGGAGTTGTTATTTATTCTACTCAAAATAGTGGCCCCGCTAACAGAGCCGGCTTGGAACCAGGAGATGTTATACTTACAATTAACGGTAGAAAGGTACTTAGAGAAGATGATTTTTACATAGAAGTTTATGATAGTATGGTTGGGGAAACTATGGAATTTCAAATCCTACGTGGAGATAACGAAAAAACTATTAAATTGCAGTTAGAAGAACCTCAACAAAACAGAAGATATAGGTAGTGGAAGAATCCAAATCAGTTCTATCAGCACAAGGTCTAATCAAAATCTATGGTAAACGAACAGTAGTCAGAGGAATAGATGTAGAAGTGAAACAAGGTGAAATTGTCGGCTTACTCGGTCCCAATGGTGCTGGTAAAACTACTACTTTCTATATGATAGTTGGTATGGTTCGCCCCAATAAAGGGATAGTACGAATAGATGAGAAAAAGATAACCCGCAAGGCGATGTACCAACGTGCTAGAATGGGTATTAGTTATTTACCGCAAGAGCCATCAGTATTCCGTAAGCTATCAGTTGAAAATAACATAAAAGCCGTACTACAACTCCAAAAAGGGCTAAGACGAAAGCAAATAAATGAAAAACTAGAACAGCTATTAGAAGATTTCAAAATCACTCATATCCGCAAGAGCAAGGGATATATGCTATCAGGAGGGGAGAGACGCCGCTGCGAAATAGCACGTACACTAGCCTCTGACCCCAAGTTTATACTATTAGATGAACCCTTCGCTGGGATTGACCCCATAGCAGTAGAGGATATTATGGACATCATATTTGCACTTAAAAACAAGGGGATAGGAGTACTTATAACTGACCACAACGTCCACGAGACTCTATCAATCACTGATAGAGCGTATATACTAATAGACGGCTCACTATTTACTAGCGGAAAAGCCGAAGAAGTTGCCGCAAATGTCGAAGTAAGAAAACGCTATCTAGGCGAGACATTCCGCCTCGAAAGATACGTCCCAAAAGACCTATAATCAACTAGAGAATTTGACCTCTCATCACAGAATTGTTACTAATTCGAATCTCTCTAACTCAAACTGTAACATTTGTTTACGTCTGTTGAAAAATAATACTTGTTTTGAAAATAAATGTTGTATTTTATTTTATTTTAAATTAGACACAAATGAAATTAATCAATATTTGTAAAGCATTTTATTAAATGTATTACAAATGAATCAATCAACAAAGCACCACTCAACGGGAGGCTAAAAGTGGTTTTCAAATTCTAATAGCTATAAAAAAAGTCAGAAAAAACGAAAGTCGTTTTCCCTGACCAGTAGTTGTCAAACTAATTCTTGACCGAACACATTTGACACTACAAATATACTAATAATTAATTAATATTTGGAGTTAAAAAAAATATGAAGAAGTACTTATTTTTAATCGCTAGTATTCTACTATTTACTAGTATGAATGAAGCTTATTCGCAATGTTGTGCTAATCCTTTAGATGAAGTAACTATAACGAGGACAGTTACAGTTGGAACTGTTCCTTGTACTATAAAAATAACCTTTTGTCATAATATAAGTCCAGTAGGAATTAGGTATATCAAAATATGTAGTATCACAATCCCTAACGGTTGTGGATGGGGTAGTGTAGATCTATCAAGTAGTACTTTTTGGGATATCATCTATCACGAACTAATGGTCTATTCAGATAGTATTTACGAGTTTCCACCATGTGATAACATTAATCAGCTTGCAAGTAATGTTCAAATTACAAAAGCAGAATGTTGGAGAATCGTTAATGATTACATTGCATTAGAATCAAAATTAGTTGAATGTGATGGTGAAGCTGCGATTTGTCATATAGAGTATGTTGTTTGTTGGAATGGTTTTGTTTTAACTAAAACTGAATTGAATAGATGGGTAGTTGGGGAAAGTGATTGTTATTATGAAGGTGGTGTTTTCTTAGACCCTTTAAATCCAAACCCTGATTGTTTTGATACGTGTTATTAAAAAATAATAGTACATTATGAAAATCAAAATATTAATATTCTTAATTATCTCTTTAATTCCTGTTGTTAGCTTGTGCCAATCCCATCACAAGCTAACACATTATAATATCAATAATTCAAATCTAACACCTTATCATCTTAGTGTTGATAAATTCTTACTTGTTGGATGGTATGGCGGAGTTTTACGTACTACTAATAGTGGTGAAAATTGGGAGCAGACTTACTCAGGCACTCATAACAGCATTTTAAAGGTAATACAACATGGTAGTGACATTTTCGGAATAACTATTCAAGGTGATTTTATGAAATCTGAAGATGGTGGGGACAAATGGGATGTAAAAAAAGTATCAGATTCAATACTTTTTGATTTTTATATTAAAGATAATTTATTTTATATTAATCAACTTAAAGACTCCATTATGATTTCATCAGATATTGGGAACTCTTGGACTTCCGAATTTGTAGTTAAAGATACGATACAAAATATATATGTTCAAAGTAGTAAGATAATAGTAAAAACTTTCAGAAACGGATTATTAATTAAAGATAATGGGGTATGGGATAAATTTCCACTTCCGGAGGAAATACCCTCTGAAGTTAACTATAGAGTAATTAATAAAAAATCAGGTTTTTATCTAATAGGTAATGATCATATCTCAAAACTTAATAATAATTTCAATTGGGATAGCTATAAGATAAGTGATTTTATGGTTAATGATATAATTGAAACAGATAAACAGTTTATTACTTTTAAATCAAAACAGAATTGGGAAAGAATAGATGTTGTCTATTATGATAAGCCAAATATGACAATTAGTAAAGCTGAAATGATTACTGACACTAATCTGAGCTTACATCATTTTAATGTAATTGGTACTAGTATAAACGAGAAAGGAGACATTATAGTAACAGCACCAGGTAAAACTATATTTATTAAAAAACAAGACTCAGATTGGGAAACAAAAAGTGCCTTTATAGTGCCCGGTATTGAAACTTATTATTATAGTAAATTCTTCACTAAAGATGAATGGAGATTTACTTCTTCATTTGGGAATTATATGTGGACAAATGATGGTGGTACTACATTTGGAAAAGGTACAAGAGCAATAGAAACATTAAAAACTAATAATGTCCAGTACATAACAAAAGACTCAATTAACTTTGCAGTAGAAAACGAAGAGTTTAATTTTGCTTCAAGTTCTGATGCAGGGAAGACATTTAATTTCAAAAATTTAGATAGTCCCTATACTAATTATAATTTATATTCTCTGTTTAAAAATTCCAAAATTTACAACTTTGAAGGATTTAAGAATATGTCGCAAAAGCATCCATTTACTATATTTTTCAAAGAAGAAAATGGACTGCTTGATACATTGTTTGAATTAGATAGTTTTTTTGTTGATTGGTCTTTAATTTATAAAGATAAAATATTAATTATTGAAAATCAGAATGAAAATTTTGAGTTTTGTTTTTTACTGACAGATTCTGAACTTAAAAATCCAAATAAAGTTTATTCATTGAAATTGGAATATGATAAATCTAATTCAGATAAACCAAGAATAAAATATGTATTTATAAATCAAAAAGGAGAATTATTTATAGTTTTTGAAAGATGGCCAGACGGGATACAATACACTTACACAAGTATTTACAAAATTACTGATTTTTATTCGGAACCAGAACTTGTATTTGAGGAAGAACCCATTTATTTTTATTACCCATCTAATTATAGAATAGAAGAGAGTGAAAAAATTGTTACAATTGGTAAACTCAACAAAGATACAACAGGTTTAGATTTCTACTACGGAAATCTTGATTTCAGTAATGGTTTCAATTATGAAATAATCGGAGAAAATGATGTGCCGTTTATGTCTCCTGAATATACGTTAGATGATGGGACTCTACTTTTCCAAAGAGCTAGTAATAATTTATGGCGTCCAATCGAGGAAGATAGATTAATAACAAATGTTGAAACGGAACCTATTCCTCCAGCTATTTGGACATATCCACCTTATCCAAATCCTACGACAAATTCAGTAAGGATTGCGTTCTATAGTGGAGTAATGCAAGATATATCTCAGCTGAAAGTGAAAATAATAAACATTTCATCTGGAATTTCTAAATCAGTAATTCCAAGTAATGTAATAATTGAGAGTAATTGGTATGGAATAATAGATTTGGATTTATCCGACTTTTTAGCTGGAAGCTACCTAATTGAATTTAATTTGAGTAATAAAAAGAGTGTTGAGAAACTAATCATCACAAAATAAATCAAATGGAGCTTCGGCTCCTTTTTCATTTATAATCCTCCTACATCACTGAGCTAGCATCTACATTTATGTTTATTCGCAAATTGCCGTGACCACCAAGTTTAGTATAAAACTCAACGTAGCCCCACACATATTTGTGCATTACTTTACCAGTTAGGACTAATAATCCGAATTTTAATCATTTTTGGGGATAAATGATAGAAACTTTAAAACTTAAGAATCCAACTTAATCAGCTTTTAAATTGTCCTCATACTCTGAAATGTTACCCTTTCAATACTTCTCTAACTCAAGTTGTAACATTTATTTACGTCAGTTGAAAAATAATACTTATTTTGAAAAAAAATGTTGCATTTTATTTTATTATTGCCCTACAAATTTTTTAATATTTTAATAGAGAGGGTTTTTATGTAAAAGTATATAGTATTACTTGTTTTCCTGTTTAGTGTTATGAGTTCCTATGCAATTATCCCACCAAATCCAGATATGTGTTTGGATTGTGATAGTACTCCTTGGACAACTGGGACTCTAACTTTTACTTATAATTATATAGATGATGATAGTAATCCAGCTTCATGTGTTATCTCTGTTGGTTATGGTTATAGATTTTGTAATGGGGCAGTAGATACCTATATAAATAGACTTTTTGTACCAGCAAGTAGCTGTTATACAGAAGTTAGAAATTTACCAGGTTTTTACGAGAGATGTGAAAATGAATTGACATTAAAATTATCGATATTGCTCAACCTTCCTTCAAGTAATGGCTCCTCTTATGCATTTAATCATTGGAGACCGGGATCTTGTAATTATATTTGTTGGAAAATTGATAATGTACAACAAATGATGGTGGGTGAGATTAGATCATGTAGTCAAAACTACTATTGCTGTGTAGAGCAAATAATTGCAAATAAAGACGAAAATGGACTATTATTAACAGATTACCAACCAGCACAATATGAGG
>JBFHKR010000144.1:0-6722 GCA_041595255.1 Chlorobiota bacterium | reverse complement strand
GGCTAGGTTACGAATTAGCAGGACATCCAACTAAGAATTTTTTTAGTAAATGAGTTTAATAATAATTTGGAGTATAAAAACTATGAAAAAAATCTTATTAATATTTTTAATAATTCCTCTTTTGTCAATGACAAATGAAGAAACAAGTTTTATTGGAAAATGGTTAGGTAAGGATAAAAACCAAATTGCATATTTGATCTTTGATTCTGATGGTTTCGCCTCATTTGAGATGAACGGCAAGGTTGTAGGAGGGAAAGAGTTTGAAGTTGAAGGTGAAAAAGTGATGTTGTCTTACAAAGTATTTAAAGAAATGAGCCCAATTCATGTTGACTTAACATTGACAAAATTAGAAAGTGGTGAAGAAACTGTTATGCTTTGTATTGCTGAATTTATAACTTCAGATTCATTGAATTTCGCTATTGGCTTTGATAATACTAGACCGACTGAATTCAACGATAAAAACTCGATTATACTTACAAGAGAGAAAGACTAGCTATTTCCAACAACAAAAAAACTCAGCATACTCTAAAAAAGAGAATATACTGAGTAAATAATTAGTAGTCCAGTTAATTTTAATATCTATAGCCTAGTCCTATTCCTAATTGATATAAGTCAGGAATATCACCAAATCCAAGTACTAATTGAATATCTAACCAAACACGAGAATCAAATATTTCAAAAGCTTGACCTATATTAATTGCATAGTCCGTATCAAAATCATTTACATATTGACCAATACCTACATAAGAATAAGAATTTTTATCTCCATGTTGATCCCCTGGCATAGTTGACATATACTCCAAAGACCACTTACGAGTTAACACATTGTAGGAGTCTGTAATATTATATCTAGCTCTTACACTATAAGCATAGAACCCTATTTTAATAGGTATAGTCTCTGCACTTCTATAATCATTCAACGCATCTATATTCCCTTCTTGAACTTCTTTAATCTTTTGATCCGGGGTTTTGATTTGTTTGGCCGCAAAACCTATATTTAACAATACTTTAAGTTCATTTATAGGCTCGATTTCAAATTCTAGTTCAGATATAGTTGAAGTTATTTCGTTGTCCGAAAATATACCGTCGAAACTAAGATAGTTGTTTAATGTTACTGCTAATGGGATCTCATTCACAAACGCATCGTATTTCTTATATTTAGCACGTTCCCAAGTTGGATTGATAAGCGTTTCTCGTAGATGTTTAGGAGTTGTACCATAGTGAATATAATCTTGTAATTCTTCATTTCTAACCTCTCTTGCATAAGCAAAATCAGAATAGGATGAAACTCTATCTCTCCATCTATAACATGCTATATCATCTGCATCTGCTAAGCTATATATTTTGTTCTCGATACTTGCATTAATTTCATCAGCATATTCTTCATCTCTCGAATCTTTCTTTGCTTTAGCCCAATGATATTGGAATTCTTCAATTATTTTATCAGCTTTTATTTCATCTAATTCATTATCAAATTCACAATGAAGTTCTGCTTTTTTGAAAAGATAATTAACCAAATAGTACCTAGCAAGTGCATAATCTGGTTCCATATCTAATACTTTCTTGATTTTTTGAATTGCATTGTCTACATATTTCATTTTTTCAGTAGAATCTTTCGTTTCGTGTATTTTTATATACTCGGCATCAGCAAAACACATTTCTTTGTAAGCATTATAATTATCTATCCCTATAGATTTTTTCATAGGAATTTCCTTGTCTTTAGCTTTAACTATAGCATCTTCTAAGTATTTTATATTACGTAAAAATCCTGTAGACTCTACATTTAATCCTACTAATTTAGCATAGACTTGACCAACTACTTCTCCAGCATAGTTTATAGCAGGTCCACCACTATTACCAGGATTAATGGGGGCAGTAGTCATTAATGTACTATCTTTGGTACTACTACTAAGAATACCTGATGTAACTTTTATTTCGTGATCATTTAATCTAGAGCCAGGAAATCCTAGTATTAATATTTCGTCCCCTTGGTTGATGTTGTCTGATTTTTTAAGTTTTAAACTAGGTAGTTTCAAATCATCTGTTTTTAAAATTGCAATATCCAATTCTTTATCTTTCCAGATAACATATGCTATACTTGTATCTGGTTTAGTATCTGTATATCCAACTACATAGTACCCGACAGCATCTTCAACAACGTGGTGGTTAGTAAATATCCAACCTTCATCATTGACTGCAAAACCCGAACCGGTGCTATAATAATAGCTGTTGCCAGCACCTGGCAACCCCATACTATAAATTCTTACTACAGCATCTTTATTCTTTTCAAATGCTTCTATTTTTGTTTGCGAATATAGCAACGATTGAGTTAAGAAAATAACAACAATAATAAACCTAAATTTCATTTTTTAATTCTCGCTTGTATTTTTTAATAATAAGCTTCTAGTCCAATGCCCAGTTTATATAGTTCACTCTGAACTACTTTACTTACCACAGTTTTAATATAAAAATTCTGATAAATATTTACCCCTAACCCGATTCCTAAAGAATTCACATTTACCCCAGTAGAATAGTAACCGTATTCATCATATTCTATTGGATTGAATCCAGATAATAAACTGTACGATGCTGTGAAATAATAATCCGTAAGTCCATCTATTGCACTTGGTCTGTTATAAGTAAAATTGAATATAATTGAATTGCCATAGTAAATCTCTTGTGTACTCAAAAAATAAAGAATTTCAAAATATTCATATAAAACTACCCCCAATATCAAACTTTGTTCGTCTTCATAAGCAGATTGTAATTCCTTATTTGTATTAATTTTATCAATATCTAAATATTGGAGTGGGATTCTCCTCTGATAGTTTTGAAACCCTACCCTAACACCATAACCACTTTTAGTATAGCCCAATAAAAAATAATTTGAAATGGGAACTAGTTTTTTATAATTCTGATATGGGTCAGAAGCAACTTCAGTCATATTTAAAATTGATAAAGGCCCACCAAAAATAAAATTACCAATTGTTTGCATTCTCATTCTTTGATAGACATTTACATCACCTCTCTTATTCTTAAATACTTCAAGAGTATTATCTAATTCTATTGGTGTAACCCCATATCTTATCCAGTTATTGAAGTCTTCCTTTCTTTCTTTTCTTTTATCATAATTAGAAACGAAATAATTCCATGATTTCCTGAAATAACTTGATTCAAAACTTTCATAGTTAAACTCCGAATCATCATACTCATCTTCTTTAAAGAAAAAATCTGAAGTTTTTATCGCAGACTTCAAATACTTTTTCATTGTAGAATCCCCAATCTTATATGCTTTATTGAGATATTTATTATACTTCTGAGTATACTCTTTAGTATTAACTCCGAAATCCTCTATAGAGTTATCATATATCTTAAGTAAATATGCATAAGCAAAACTTGCATAAGTATGAGCATTTTCTTCATAGTTATCTGATTCCTCTAATAATTCGATGTATTTGTCAAGACCCTTTGCTAATTCACTATAATTTTCTGGTTCCACTTCTTTGTACAAATGAGTCGATGCAAGAGCGAATTTTTCATAAGCTAGCTTATCATTATGATTTTGGTATTCTGTATTATTAGTGTCTAGTTTGTAAGTCTTAGATTCTAAACTATCAACTAAGTTTAAAATGAAATCTTTCCTTAATAAAAAACCAGTTTTTTCGTAATCAATCGAATTGCTTTTACTCACCACCATTCCTATAAGATTGCCTTCTAAATCGAGTGCTGGACCTCCTTCCATGCCATAATTAAGTGGAGCTGAAGTTTGAACTAAAGTATCTTTAGCAGAGCTACTAACGATTCCTTCTGTTATAACATAATTGTTAGTCTTTAGATAATCTGATAACCAACCAATTAAAACTATGTCCTGCGCTTGTTTTAATTGAACATTTGAAAATTCAATAGGTTTAAATACGGGCTTATCAGTTTTCAATATACAGAGATTCTGTGCTGTATCTCTTGCCACTACCCAAGCAGGTATATAAGTACTGTCTGAAATATTAAAAATAGAAATAGCTTCCGCATTATTCTTATTTCCTAATACTGTTACAATAAGTGACCCATCGCCTATTGAAAAACCTGAAGATTCATAATAACTAGGGGTAAAAACAAAATGTGATTTATAATTATATTTTATTTTGACTATCGAATTCGCGAATTTGGTAGCGAAACCTTCCAAATTATTTTGTGAATAGACAGGCAATGAAAATATCAATATTAAAATAAAGAAGAATATATTTTTCATAGTTTCCTGTTTTGTATTTATTGAAAAATAATATTTTTCTGAGAAAATAAAAATTTAAGATAAAAAAAACTCTTTGTTATAATCTTAATGAAGCAATAAAAGGAGCAATGTTATCTAAACAAAGGCTTTGTAAAATAGAATAGTTAATTTTTTTTAATGTTATTCCTAGAACGGAATAGATAGATTAAACCGCATCGGTTCGAATTCATTTGCTTGGGTCTTTGGTTGATTCTTATGAAGTTCTGTGGTCAGATAAGCTACGCCACTACCAACGATTGCACCTACTAGTACATCGGAGAAAAAATGTTTCCCTGCCATCACTCTAAGAGTAGCAATCGCTGTCGCATTCATTATATTCAGTGTTACACCTAAGGTTTTATTTAGCCCTCCGCTTTTACTTGTCAATACTATAATATTGAATATTGCAGAGGCAAACGCAGTAGATGAATGCCCAGAATAGAATGAGTATTTAGTGTCATTATCATAAAGTATGTTCTTTATTGTCGTCGAGTCATAAGAAAAGGGACGAAATCTACCCACAAGCGATTTAGTAATGGAGTTTAGGCCATAATTAATCGACATTGTTTCAATATACATAATCGCATTAGTCTGGAATTGTGATTTGTACTCTGATGCGAATGAATAGGTGAGAGGGGAGACGAATTGCAATGCTAATAATATATCGCTTATCTCAGCATAAGTTGGGTTGTAGGTAGTATTCCATCTATCGAATAAAGGAATATTCAATTTGTCAATTCCTGCAAAATCATCGTTCGTTAAAGGTCCATCTTCATAAGTCATTATATTACCTACGGAAGCTCCTATTACTCCCAGTGGTAGTAATATCATATCAGTCTTGGCATCCAGCGAGAATTGGGCTTTCACATTGAATGAGCAAAAAAGCAATATTAAGATTATTATAGTCCGCATGCTTGTAAGTACAATCTATTATTAATAACACCTAGTGATTCGTACTCGTTCATTCGCCAGTTGTAACGGACTACAGTCGTGTAATCCATCATAGCCCCAGCATACAGCATTTGTGTCTCCAAATCACGCACTACCAATGAAGTAGAGGTAGCGTAAGCTATTGTATTAGATTTCGGTTTTCTTGCATAAACACCATCTATAAATATACCGTTCGGTGCTCTAATTTGTCTCCCATTAACTACCAAATTACAATCAATAGTACAAGCTATAAAATACATTTCACTTCCATCATATGAGAAGTTTGGAACTGAGTTCTCCCTACCCCCTGAGTATTCTACGGAGTTGAATACTACTATTTCATTGTTTTGCAAATCAATAGCCTTATATGCCAACATAGGTTCGTGAGGGTGAATAGCTAGACCAGTAATCATATTATAATTTTTACCTGTCTGTGGTTCACTCATCATATCGCTTATAAGTACCGCTTCGTATCTACCAAAAGATAAGGTTGCTATGAAAGCTAAATAATCCCCAGTTAGGTTAATCTTTACTTCCGATATATTTTGATATATATTGGAAACTCTTTCACTACCTATAAATACAGACCATGTGGAGCCATCAAAAGCAGCGTAAGCAAATCGGTCATCATGCCAATAACCAATTGGTATTATGTCTTGGAAGCTCTCTGAGATTTTACCATCATTGTAGATTGTTTTTATACCACCTCTACTTTCTACAAATGCAAATTTATCACCTGTGTTGTTTATGAACAAAGTACCGCTTCTAAATCGCATCTGCAATGTGTCTGTCTCAGATACTATAAACTCATTGTCAGCCCGATAAAATGAATACAACATCTTTTGTGAATCAGAACCAAATAGTATTGTTCCGGGGTCATCGGCTAGTATTTGTATCACTTTTTCATTAGTCACCAAATTCCAACCACCCATATCTTTCGCGAAAAATGCCCATTTTTCTCCGTCTGGTGAAAATTGTGGTTTCGTTAATTCTAGATAATTATCAGAAGTGTACTCGTTTATATACATTTTCTTTCTATTTGAGAAAGATTGAGTTGTTGCCCACCAATTATATGTAGTATCGAATCCGAATTCTACTAATTCTTCACTTCCATCTAGTAATCGAACTTCATAACATCTGTCAGCTTTTACTGACAAAAAGAAGTTGAAAAATAGAAATATTATGATTAAGTTGTAATAAATAGTGTTAACTCTTTTAAAAAATTAATCTAAGGTGTAATTATTTGAACTTTTGACTGTCTTTACAATAACTAAATTAACAAAATCTCTAAGGAATTTATTATGAAGAGAATAATTTTATCAATCTTATTGTTGATAGTCGCAATTTCGCATAACTTACAATCCCAGGAACTACCTGTATTTGGTATAACGGGTGTAGATGCTAGTGAGTTTCCGCTTGTCAAAAGTTATTTCGTTGCTAAAAACGGATATCTGAATGACTCTTACTACAAAGGAACCCAAAATGTTCCAAATCCCCCTGATTTTGACTTATCTGAAAATGGTATTAG
>JBFHKR010000143.1:0-6732 GCA_041595255.1 Chlorobiota bacterium | reverse complement strand
TTTGAAAGTCGCCATAGACTCTAAAGATAAGGATTTGATAAGTGATCTATACTATGGCTTAGGTATTAATTATTACTATATTGGTGAGTTAGATTCTGCTTTAAAATATTATCTAGTGACGGAATTTTCTTTAAAGCATACGGATAATAAGAAATTAGAGTCAATGGTTAACAATGAATTAGCAATAATTTATAAAGACAAAGGCATGAACCATAAATCGATTTATTACTTAAAGAAAAGCATAAAACTAAATACTGAATTAAATAGAATAAAAAGTTTAGCTAAAAACTTTATTAATATTGGGAATTCCTTTTCTAATATTATGATGATAGATTCAGCTGAGTTCTATTACAATAAGGTTCTAGGATTAAAGGACAAAAAAAGTAAATTAGAAGCTCGAACATTAAATAATTTAAGTTCTGCTTTTTACAAAAATGGAGATTTTAAAAAGTCTTTAGAATACTTATCTAAAGCAATAACAAAAAAGGATCTAGATACATTAGATATGTTACTTTATAAATCTAACTATGATTTGTGCCTTATAACACTAGGCTCTAGACCAACTTATTCTGTTAAAGACGAGTATTTAAAGATTACTAAAAATCGTATTACAGTTGATTATGCAGATGCATTATTTAAGGCAAGTATCTATAAACTATATGATAAGAAGTTCAAAGATGCTTTAGTTTTTCTTAACAAAGCTAACGCCATTCTTGTCTCTGAAAACAATATAACTAAAGCAAAAGAGATTACAGGTATATTCATTTCCATATCAAAGAAACTTGGTTCATTCGAATTATCAAATACTGTTAATGAGTATGATAATTATATAAATATGGAAAGGATATTATACTCAAATCTACTTTTAAAAGAAACTGACTTAAAGTTAGAAGTCGAGAATTCAATATTAGATTTGAATCAACAAATAAATACAGCAAATATAAATATTAAACTTTTATTTGCATTTATTATCTGTCTAGTAATCTTAATACCAGTAGCGATAAGATATGTGATAGTAAATAAATTAATAGCTTCTTTAAAAGAAAATCAAAATCATCTAAGTAATCAACTAGTACATATACACGAAAGAGGTATTAAAAACAGCTTGGGCAAGATGATATCCCTTATGGTCATTAGTAAAAGATTCAATGATGATGATATATTTGTAAAAATCGTAGATGAAATCGTAGAAGACTCGAATAAATTATCTCGGGTTATTAATAATAACACACTAACAAGGAGTACAAATGTCAACACCACAACCACCAACAAATTACCTGTGGGCAGGTAATCAATTATCTTATACATTACCAATTGGTACTATTGGATTAAAATTAAAATACAAGAAACAAGGTACAACAGATTGGATTATCATATATGAATCACCTTTTAATGCACCGTTTTCAATCACCCTACCATCTAGCTTAGGTCCTTCAGGTACTATATGGGGTGTAACAAGTGGAGATGAATCCGAAGGATGGGGTGAACCAGATGAAGAAGAAATAACGAATGTACCAACGTAAATTAAAATCATTCAGCCCTTGCTCCCAAAACAAGGGCTTTTCTTTTGAAACCAATAAAATTATTGGTTTATAAATTCAGTCAGCCCACAAAACGAACCTACCTCTTGGAATATCCAATATTATTATATTATTTAGAAAAGTATAATTAATCAAACAACTAACAGATATTAAAAAAGATTTTTTTATAAACTTATTCTACTTTTTAGAAGTTTTGATTTGAAAGGCAATTATTTAAATAAAAAAGGTCAGAAACACTTTTGGGGTAATTCCTGACCTGTAATAACCATCTATAAATTGACGTTAACAAATGGTAGTTACAAACTTAAAGAATTATCCCTGATTTATTAAATAATTATTAATATTTTATGGAGTTAGTTATGAAAAAGTATTACGTTTTGATGGTCAGCATTCTGATGTTTGCTGCTATTAAACAAGGAGTTTCGCAAACTCCGCACTGCGATGGAGACCCGTGCGTAAATGCATCTAATTGTGGTACCTGGGTTCAAGCTACACCTCTTATTATTTCATTGGATCCTGCATGCCCTGCATGTGATATGGAGATACATTATAAATATAGAGATAATTCAGCATGTTCAAACGCCTGTCCCACAGCTCCCCCCTTTGAATTTCAAATCGATTTTGTTATTACGGATGGAGCTTGCTTTTATCCCTGCAATGGTAATCCAGCAAAGTTTAATTTTGGAGATTTAGATAAGTTCTATATGCAAGCTGTTTTTGAGCTTATAAAATTATACTCTTCACCCTTTATTGCACCCTCAGGCGGTTGCGGCCCAGTTATACCTAATTTTAAAGGGACTTCTTGTAAAAAAGAATATTTAGCTCCTGATGGGAATGTATACATTTTGACATGTGTAGAGACCGAATGTTGTGTGCAAAATTTACAATATTGTATTGATTCTTTAGGCAATGAAAATATGATTAAAACAAATATCTATTCTCCAAGTGATAATTGTGGATTGGATCCAGATGGTCTAAGCTGTAGTTATTCTTGTGATTGGGAATGGGAAGAATCTTTAGTACCTAAAAAAGTAAAAGTCTCTGAAAATAACAGCTATAATAATTTTGAATTAGATTATTCAATTAATCCAAGTACGCTGAACTTGAAGTTAAATGGAGTATTAAATGGTATTTTATCTTTAAATATCTTCAGTGCTGATGGTGTTAGTCATGTTTACGATACATTTAATGTAAATGGTTCTAACTTTGAAATTAATCTAGATAATAATTTTACAAATGGTGCTTATTATATTGCATTCAATTTAAATGGAAAATTAATTAAGATTGAAAATATAATAATGGTAAAGTAGAATAAAAAGGTTTTAAGTATGATTCAGTGTATATTTATAATGTTACTAACTATTAGTTATTCCGTATTCTCTGTTGACTTTGAAAAATACGAATTCACCCCTGTAAAGGTGAATGATAGTTTTAAAATTGAACGAATTGCGACTAATAGTACTGGAAGTATTATTGTTTCTGGGTATAACGTTTTAGAAAGTCAACCTACAAACTATATATCAAATACTGTCATTCTAAAATCGAATGATAACGGAATAAATTGGACAATAATATACACTGATTCTAATGAAACATTGGAGAGGGAAGAGAGACATTATTTCAATATTAAATACTTAGAATATTTGGATAATGGAAATATCTACGGCTTTGCTCATAATGGTTATATTATACGTTCAATGGATGGTGGTAGTACATGGATTAAGGATTCATTAGGAGTGTTTATTAACCCCATTGGAATTAAATTTATTGATAATAAAAATGGGGTTACTCTATGGAATAAGTCAGTAAATTTCAAAACTAATTCACTATTATTTTTTACTAATGACGGTGGTCAAACATGGAATGAAATAAATGTTCCATTAGCTGATTTACTTGAAAATCAAACTGAATTCATTGTAAATAAATTTTATTATTTTGAAGATGAATCCATTTCATTTCTCATGAATGATTATTATTATGAAAAAGATTCGATAAAAATAACTAAAACACATTTAATAACAACGAAGGATTATGGACAAACTTGGGAGATGACAAATATCGAACTGCCTATTTATCAAAATTATATCCAGTTTCTAGATTATGATCACATTATTTTATTTGGGATTTTAAAATCTAAAACACATTTTGATAATTCAGGTAATCCATTTGGACATGATATAATTTTGGAAAGTTTTGACAGAGGAGCTTCTTGGGACACACTCCTGATTAATATTGATACAAATACTAATTCCAGGTTGAGTCAAAATTTTGAGTACTTTGACGATAAATATTTTTTAATACAAGGTGTTAATTCTGGAATTAGTTATTTTGAGAGAGGTAAAGATAGAATATCTACTCTTTTTCCTAATAATATATTAGAATTAAAAGAAAAATACAATTATCAACAACTTTATGATTACATAAAATTTGGAGATAAAATATTAGTTTCTTCTGGAGGTGGTTATCTATTTTACATTGATTTCAAAAGTCCTGTTACTTCAATAGAGGATACTAAAATTGCAACTAATCTAGATATTTATCCAAACCCTGTTCCAAATAATCAATTTATCAATCTAAAATTATACTCCATTATCAGTGGCAGGCTAAATATATCTATAATTGATATAAATGGTAAGGTCGTTCAAACTTATGAAATATTAAAAAATTCATTTAATGATAAGATTGAACTCAACTCAGGCTATAAGTTGACATCTGGAGCTTACTTTCTGCAAATTGAGTTTGGGAATGGAATTGTCCAAAGAAAGCATTTTATAGTTGAATAAATTTCGAGAAGAAAAAATAATCTATTTACTTCACAAATAAGAGGTAAAAAAGGTCAGAAACACTTTGGGGTAATTCCTGACCTGTAATAACCATCTATAAATTGACGTTAACAAATGGTTGTCACAAATAAAAAGAATTATTCCTAACCAATTAAATTATTTTAAAAATTTAGGAGCTTTATTATGAAAGTATTTTCAAAAATTCTTGTTGCTCTTGGAGTAACAGTATTCCTTCTCACTGTAGGAATTAAAAATGAAGTGTTGGCACAGTGTGATCCTGGTTATACTCACCACATTGATACGGTTACAGTTCAAGGATGTTTATATGCTGTAGATTTATGTATTCAATGTACTGCAACTCATCCTGGTAAAGTTAAATATAATAGTATAAGAAAATTAGATGACTCATGCATAGATACATTAGACCCAAATGAAAGAATCCAACAGGTACTCTCACAAGTCTCGAATTGGGCTTACGTCTATTTCAATGTTTGCCCTGGGAATTTCCCTCCATGTGAACCTGGTCCACCATTAGAAATTACTTTCAGTTATCCTATTTGTTGGTATATGCAAAAGAGTGCCACTGAAGACCAAACCTGGTACTTAGTATGTGATGATGCATCATGCGATATAACTTATGAATTATGTATGAAGTTCCCTGAACAGACTGTTCAAAGAACAGAAATTAGTAGAACTTATACTAATTTCCCTTACTCTTGTACTGAAGAAGGTTTTAATGTTGATGAACCTACATTGCCAAACGAAACTTCTGATTGTTATATATTACATACTCCTTGTAATCCAGATGATGGTTGGGACCCAAGATAATGACGATATTATTTAAATTAGTAAATATATTTAAAATTATAACTATAATTATAATTATAATTTCACTTTCAACTCTTTCTCTTTTGGCAAGTATTTGGGAAAGAGTTGATGGTCCTTATGATTATGCTTTAATAGCAGATATTTTTGAATTTAATAACCAACTATTTGCTTCTAGTAGTTCAGATTCTGCAAATTATCTAATAAAAGATGATAAATGGAATTTTACAAATATTAACCTGCCGACATCAGAAACCATACTCTATTTCAAACAAGTTGATAATAATGCAATATTCTCAACTGTTAACTATACATACTTGACAACTAACAATGGTAAAGATTGGAAAGTAATGAATCCTAATTTGAAAAATGATTATATCGGAAAAATTAATCAAGCAGTATTTACTTATACTAAAGTATTTGCTAATCTTGAATATGGAGCACCTAAAAAATTGTACTCTTACGATTATAGTAAAGATGAATGGGAAGTTGTAAAAATGGAAGATGGAATTGAAGAAGTTTTTTCAGATTATATTACTAAGAATGGTGATTATATTATTTCTGGGAGTTATGGTGTCTCTTCAGACCCTAAAAACAAATATGGGTTATTTATTTCATCTGACAACGGTCAAACTTGGCGAAAATCGACTACACTTAATGTAATAGTTAGTTCAGTAATATTACATAATGGAATAATACTAGTAGGGGGTAGAGACCAAAATATATACAAAAGTAAAGATTATGGTCAAACTTGGGAAGTAGATACAAACTTTATCTTTCCAGTAGATCTATTTTACTCTGATGGGAATAATTTATATGCTGGTGTTAATTATGTTGGCTTACAAAGCGGAATTGAAGTAGGTATACATTTGTCAACTGATAATGGTGAAACATGGATAAAAAGACATAATGGTATATGGGGAACAAATATCTTGAAATTACTAACTTATAACAAGGTGCTGTATTGCCAAGACGACAGAAAAAATATTTTCCAGACTAGTGATAATGGTCTTAATTGGGAAATTTGTCAGATTATGACAGATAGTTTGAAGTCTTATGACTTTTTGAGAAGGAACGATACAATAATTGTTGCTACTTCAGGTAAAAGAGGGCTTTATTATTCTACGGAAGAAGGAACTAAATGGAATATTTATGGAAATGGGTTTTCGCAAATAGTAAGTGAAATATACCAAAAAGATTCTGTATATGCCTGTATTGTAAATGGTGATAGAACTCTGAATATCTCAAAAGATAATGGGAAAAATTGGAATAATGTTGATGTAGGACTTTTCAGTAATTTGAATTTCATTAAGGATGTAGAATTATTAGGTGGAGATACTCTTCTAATAGCTACTATATTAGGTACTCGATACTCAACTGATTTTGGTTTAAGCTGGAAGAAATTTCATACTGAAATTTTAGATTCTAATTATGATACACGTAATATTATAAGAATTGACGATAATAAACTATTACTCTCTGCATATAAAGAAGGTCTCTTCAAATCAATAAATAATGGTCAAGACTGGGAGAGAGTAAATACCGAATTTAAAGATATTTCAGAATCAATGTTTGTTTCTATC
>JBFHKR010000142.1:0-6850 GCA_041595255.1 Chlorobiota bacterium | reverse complement strand
TATGTAGAATTAGCTCATAATATGGCTAAAGCTGACTTACTTAGATTAATGGACCTAGCTTCCCGAACAGAGAATGATCTACGATTTGCTAGTTCACCAAGTATAAAATTCGAGACAGCATTAGTACAAATGGCATCTATGGATAAGGCAAAGGACATAGAAACGTTACTAAAAGAAGTTATGAAACTAAACGGTGCAGAATTACCAGCGAACTCTGAACCCGAAAAAAAAAAGATTGATTTAGTCTTAGAAGAAAGTCCTGTCGAATACAAAGCAGTTGACAAAAAAGAAGTAATCACGGAAAAAGTAATACCAAAACTGGAAAAGGTGGAAGAGGAAATACCTCCACCACAAAGACAAGAAAGTTTACAAGAAAAGTGGTCTAGATTCGTGACTCATGAAACACTTTTGGGCTCCGATATATCAATGGTCAAAGAGGTTAGTGATGTGGAGTTTGGTGATAACAGCATTACTCTAACTACACATGTTCAGTTTATATATGACAATTTGAATAGCCACAAAAGGGAACTTCAATCGACATTCACTGATCTGACTAATAGCAAAGCTGAAATAAAATTAGTAAAGATATTTAAAGAAGAAGCAGAAATAGAAGAAAGAGAAAAACATCCGATTGAACAAAAAATAATATCGGAATTCAAAGCATTCGAAGAGAAATCACAGGATTAGAAAAATGGCAATAGAAATTGGAAAAAAAGCACCTGCATTCAAGGGAATGGCAAGCGGTGATAAAGAAATAAGTTTGAAAGATTATGAAGGTAAGTGGTTAATACTATATTTTTATCCGAAAGATAATACTTCTGGTTGTACTAAGCAGGCGTGTGGATTCAGTGAGAATATAAAACAATTCGAAAAACTTGATGCTGAAATATTGGGTGTCAGCCCCGACTCAGTCAAATCACATGACAATTTCAAAGCAAAGCATAATTTGCAGTTTGATTTACTAAGCGATCCTGAAAAAGAAATCGCTACTAAGTATGATGCCTACGGGGAGAAAAGCATGTACGGTAGAAAGTATATGGGTATAATCCGTTCGACTTACATAATAGACCCTAAAGGAAAAATAGCTGCTGAATACAAGAAAGTTAGAGTAGCTGGACATATAGAAAAAGTAATGAATGATTTGGAAGAGTTAAAAAGCAAATAATGATAGATACTCACGCACACATAGATACTGAAGCATTTGCCGAAGACATTGATGAAGTAATAGCACGAGCTAGAGCAACTGGAGTAGAACATATTATAATACCAGCAATTGAACCGAATGGATATGATAATCTAATAGAATTAGTTGATAAATATGATATGCTGTATTTCGGAATAGGAGTTCATCCACATAGTGCTGATAAGTTTGATGACAATGTGGAACAAAGAATAAGAGAGCTAGCTAAACACCCGAAGTGCGTTGCTATAGGTGAGATGGGATTAGATTATTATTATAATGAATTATCAGCAGCTGATGTACAAAAGCGGGTATTTAGAAGGCAAATAGAAATCGCAAAAGAATTGGGAAAACCAATTATAGTACACAATAGAGATTCGGATGAGGATTTGATCGAAATACTAAAAGAATATCAGGATGGGAATTTGAAAGCTGTACTACATTGCTTCCCCGAATCTAAAGAATTATTAGAAAAAGCAATGGATTTAGGTTTTAATGTATCCTTTACTGGGAATATTACGTTTAAGAAGTCAGAACATAAAGAAGTATTGGAATTAGTTCCTCTTGATAGATTTATGATAGAAACAGATTCGCCCTATATGGCACCTGTTCCTAACAGAGGAAAGAGGAATGAACCAAGCTTTGTAAAAGAAATAGCAAAAAAAATATCAGAGGTTAAGAATATGAACTATGAAAATATACTAGAGCAATCTACAAAAAACGCAAAAAGTTTTTTTAAGATTATAATGTTAGTATTAAGTATTGCATTATTTACTCATACATCAAAAGCGCAAGATAATTATAGATACGAAGATAATTACGATGAACCAGCACCAGACTACGAAGTAGCACCATATTCTAAATTTATAGGAATAGGTGGATTCTTTGGGACCAATACAATTGTAGAAAGTCAAGTCTATATAGAAGATTCGAATATACCTGATAAGAATATCTCTTATGAGGGTATCTCAGCTTATGGTGGTACGGTTACTTTCGGCGGATTAGCAGACTATTTGCTTCTACAAGTTGGGTACGCATACTCTAAAAACACTAAAGTCCAAGAAACATCGCCAGGTAGTTTGCCTAACATACATCAATTAATCGAATTTTCGTCACTTTGGATACCAAACCCACATAATAAAATCAATGTTTTCGGTGCTATAGGCCCGAGCTATATCATGAATTCGATTAATGGTGAAGAGAATGCGCAAATTGGACTTAATACTGGTGTAGGGTTTATATTCAATATTCCTATCAAAGGAGCTGGGTTATTAAACTTAACAGCGGAATGGAGATTGAACTTTGATTTAGTTGCTGTGAAAAGGGAGATAGAAGTTCAGCCAAACCCTCCGGTATCAACAACTATTGACTCAAAGAGTTTTTACTCTATACCGAGATTAAATATAATATTCTATCCAGATTTCTAGTATGGGCGTCAAAGAGATTTTACGGAATCTTGGCCCAGGTTTATTATTCGCAGGGGCAGCAGTAGGTGTATCACATTTGGTACAATCTACTAGAGCGGGTGCGGCGTATGGTTTCGATTTAGTCTGGATTATACTATTAGCTAATGTATTCAAATACCCATTCTTCGAAGTAGGACAGAGATATACCGCTGTCATGAATGAGAGTCTAATCAGAGGCTACGAAAGGTTAGGAAGGTGGGCAGTATGGTTATTCTTAATACTAAATTTGTTTTCTTCGGTACTAACAGTAGGGGCTGTTACTTTTGTTGCTTCTGCTATTTTCAATTATCTCTTCTTCCTTTATTCGGGGGTAACTCTCGCAGCTGAGATTACTTCAGTTATTTACCTTTTGATTATCGCATTGATCCTATTTCTAGGTAAATATGGTCTATTTGAGAATTTTGTAAAATACCTCATCATCTCGCTTTCCATACTCACAGTTGTTGCAGTTATAGTAGCATCTTCTCTAGGTTCTAATATATCTACGGAGTTCGTACCACCTGATATATTGAATCAAGCCGGTATAGGTTTTCTACTAGCCCTAATGGGTTGGATGCCAGCACCTCTTGAACTATCAAGTTGGACTTCACTATGGGCATTGGAAAATGATAAGGAGACAGGCGTAAGAAAAGATTATAAGAACTCAATGCTCGACTTCAATATCGGATATATTGTATGTATTTTTCTAGCAATATGCTTTTTAGCTCTAGGAGCTTACGTAATGTATGGCACCGGTGAGGAATTTTCTAATAGTGCAGTTGCTTTTACTGGTCAACTGCTTTCGCTTTACACGACAACTATTGGGCAATGGAGTAAAGGTGTGATCGCCTTCATCATGTTTGTTACTATGTTTTCTACTGTTATAACCTGTTTAGACGCCTATCCTCGTAGCTTAGCAGAAGCAGTTAAGATAATCCATGGTTACCCGGCAGATGATCGCACTAGTCGCTATTATTGGCCTTTTTTGATAGGTATTACTCTAGCTAGTTCAGTTATTATATACTTTTTTACTAGCTCATTGACACTTTTTGTAGATATAGTAACCATTATAGCTTTTCTTTCTTCTCCAGTTATAGCCACTCTCAATTTTCTAGTTATTCGTAAACCTTTTTTTCCAAACGAGTTCCGCCCAAAGCAGTGGCTTAATTGGTTGTCTTACTTTGGTTTAGTTGCTTTCTTTGGCTTCGCTTTGCTGTACTTGTATAGCATTTCGTTTATGGGGTAGGAGTTTTATTCACTAACAAATCCAACTCATGAGTTTTGATTATATACCTATATCCATTCATCAAATTATCTTGGAAGTAATTGTCCGTAACTACTCGTCCTTTTGATTCCATATTGAGCAATATCACAAACTTATTTTTTTCGAATAATGAGTATAGCAATTCCGATTGGTATTTTTTTCTATCCGCTATTCCCGGATGCAATTCGTGGTATTTTACTACTGGTTTTAGTCCCAATATATAATATGAAAGTACATTATTCACTTCAATCGTGTTCATATTCTTTAACCCAATGAATGTCGGCTCATCTTGGATTATCTTGCTGTTTAGCTCGGCAAGATAACTAAACTGTGCCTGTTGAAGTGGCTCAATATAGATGAAATCCATTCTGTCCAAATTCGCTTTCACTAGCGTATTACTCATGTAGTTTTGTTTAGCAAAATTAAACTTCTTTGCTATAGGTATTAGTAGAAGTACTATCGTTACAATTGATAGAGCAAGCCATTTATAGAACCTAATTTGCATAGAGTAAATCATAGCAAATAGCAATGGTATAGAAAGTAGCAAAGCAGGCAGTAAATGCGAATAATCTGAACGGTTTAATGCTTGATTATAAAACAATAGTACAAGTAAGCCAAAAAAGACATAAAGTGACGCTTGTAAATGTCTTCTAAAAAATATATAATTCAATATAGCAAGGAAAGGAGGTAATAGGAATACTAGTGCTATCCAAACATTAAAAAAATAATTACTTAAAGAATCAGAGATTGCCCTCGCTTCCCAAATCAAAGGGAATGGAAGAGCTCTAGCTACACTAAATTCTGTCAGAGGGAATACTATTATTTGTTCTATCATATTGCTAAAACCGACTACAGCTCCGAATAAAACATAGACTATTATTGCCGGTAATAACCCAAGCAAGAGTTTACTCAAACTAAGAACTACGTTCTCTTTATTCATATCAAATATTAGACTCAGCAAAACAGGAATAAATAAATACATTGCAAAGTCGTGCCTAACTAGTGATGTCAAACCAATTAGTAACCCACTATAAAGTATATGTTTTACATCATTAGTTTTGAAATACTTGAGCGTATGCGTTGCTGAAAATAGTCCAATCATTAATCCCAAACCTGCTGGGTTCAGATACTTCAAGCCAAAACCTGATAAAATAATTGTAGCTATAAATACTGCATAGTTTCTCTTATTAGTAATAAGACTGAATATACTATTCAATTGGAGTGCTACTACAAAACTGATCACTACTGCTATGAATTTCTGAACCCATATTTGCTCACTCAATAACTGAATAAATGCAGAAAAATAATACACACCGGGTGAGTAAATTGTCCAAAAGTCTTGATACGGTATATCGCCTGATAGTACACGCATACCGCCCACCAGTACTAATCCTTCATCATAGATATTAATTCCATAGTTGAAAGAAATTAGTAGATATATAAATCCAATAGTGTATATTATGTACTTCAAGATTCTCAAATTTGATAGTTTTCTCAAAGAACAAAAATAATGAATAAAAGAGTACTTATAGAAGATAAGTTGATTTATTTCACTGAAGTTTACAGCTCAGATGAGAGTAGAGGATACTTCCAAACTCTAAAGAAGACTATAGAATGGGGGCAAGATGAGATAATGATGTTTGGTAAAAAGACCAAAGTACCTAGATTGACCAGCTGGTACGCTGATCCCAATGTGAAATATAGTTACTCAGGCTTGGAACTATTACCTAAACAATGGACTTCAGAACTAATTGAGCTGAAATCATTGGCCGAGAAATTATCTACTCATTCATTCAATAGTGTTTTGCTGAACTATTATCGAGACGGTGCAGACTCCATGGGATGGCACTCAGATGATGAGAAAGAACTAGGTGCGAATCCGATAATAGCTTCATTGACATTTGGATATCCTCGAAGATTTTTGATAAGAGAAAAAATGGATTACAAAAAGAAAAAAGAAATAGAATTAGAAGATGGTAGTTTACTTGTAATGCGGGGTGACTTCCAGGAAACTTACCAGCACTCCATTCCAAAAACAAAGAAGTTAGTTGGGGAACGGTTGAACCTCACTTTTAGGAAAGTATTATGAGTAAAGATTTGTATATAGGAATTATGACAGGGACTTCGGTAGATGCTATAGATATAGCAATTGCTTCGTTCAATGATGGGATTATAGATGATATAATCACTGATGAATTTGATTTTACCAAAGGGCTTCAAAACGAACTCAAATCACTAACTAATAGTATTTCTCTAAAGACACTCTCTCAACTAAACATATACTATACCGAAGAAATAGCAGTAGCTGTAAACGAGTTTTTAAGCAAATATAGAATAGAAAAAAGCGATGTAAAATCAATCGGCTTCCACGGTCAAACTATATGGCATCAACCAGATTCAGAATTGTACTTAGGTGAGATGGTTCGTTCTACATATCAACTAGGATCGGCTTCATATCTTGCTATCAAGACAGGCATAGATACTGTGGGGGATTTCCGTACAGCTGATATGGCAGTCGGTGGTCAAGGGGCACCTTTGATTCCGATTTTTGATTATGCATTTCTAAGAAATGATGCTGCTGATACAATAGTGTTGAATATTGGCGGAATAGCCAATATCACTTACCTACCAGCTGGGGGTTGTAAAAATGAAGTAATCGCATTTGACACAGGAGCTGGGAACTGCCTAATAGATTTGGCAATGAAAAAGCTCTTCGATAAAGATTATGATAAGAATGGAGAAACAGGCCGAAACGGAAAGCTGAATGAAGCAACTCTTGACTCATTAATGAGTGAGCCGTTTATTGATAAAAACAATCCCAAATCAACGGGTAAAGAATTATTCAATACAGCTTTACTGGAAAAGCACAAAGTATATTCTCTATCTCCTGAAGACGCTATCAGCACACTAACTCACTACACAGCGAAGTCAATAGCACACAATATTAGTAAGCTCACTGAT
>JBFHKR010000141.1:0-6895 GCA_041595255.1 Chlorobiota bacterium | reverse complement strand
ATCGAAACCATGACCAATCGCTTCATCTACTTGTTCTTGTACAGTCTCCGGCAGCGGTAATACCCATGCCCAAACCAGTATCCAAGGTACAAAAAATAATGACACAGCAGTACCGACAAGCAATGCAATTCTGACTATAAGTTTTGTTTTTATCTTATTCATTTCTATTTAGTTTTTTATTAGCAATTAAAAAGATGCAGAATATTATCATTGGAATACTCGATAAGAAATGTATATTCTTAAAATCAATATTTAGTTCTGGGAAAAATATCAATCCAATTCCTGCATTTATTGATAAATGGAAAAGTACTGCCATTAAAACACTGTTTCTAGATCTGACAACAAGCCATGTAATAATTATTGACAAACAAATTAACATAATTAAGTAAATCAAAACAGGTAAAAATGAAATGCTTTCGCTACTAACTAAGCTTCCGAATGGTGCCCACCACAACGGAATATGCCAAATAAACCATATTACACCAATAAAAATAGCACTTTTTAGATTTGAAAATCTAGTTTGCAATTCTGTTAATAAAAATCCCCTCCACCCAAGTTCTTCACCCAATGGTCCTGCATATAAGCCATTCCACAATAATGAAGGAATTGAAAGGAAAGCCATTTTATCAAAAGTCCCGATATCTCCGATTAACACACTATAAAGTCCAATTCCAATAATAACAAAAACTAATGGCAATAGAACTATATAAAGATAGTTTTTATAAGTGACTTTCCATATTACTAGTTTCTTTAATAAATTTACGACTCCAGAAAATCCATCATAAATGAGAGTTGTTATAATTGCACTAATTGATGGTCCATATACACCAAACAAAAAGTATATTATAAATCTCCCTATTGATTCTTGATTGACCCCTTCAGACAAGGTACTTAGTCCAATAATCCAAATCGTCCACGACCAAGAAAATGTCAGTAAAATAAAGGTATAAAGTTTTTTGTTATTCATTTTATCGAACGGCGAATGAATTACTATCTGCAAATTATCAAAACTTGTAAATTTTGCAAGTTTTGATAATTCTAGCTAAATACTACCAGGTTCTTTTTTACTTTTAGTTTGAAGAGCATTGAGAAAATTCCGGAGGTATTGATCCATAACTGGCTGATATGATTTATGACCCGGTCTTCGGAAAAAAGAACTAAGTTCGTGTGGGCTTATCTTTTTATCAGTTAGAGAAAACAAATCCAAAATGTCATCGGATTTCAAATCCAGAGCAATTTTCAGCTTTCTTAGGATTATATTATTGTTCAAACGGTCTTCTGGTTTGGGTTGTGGTCCTTCTCTCTTGCCACGTTTTTCTATTATTAATCCATTTAGGAATGTCGCCATTTCCCTATCGGTCATCTCTACTAAATCTAAGTCATCTTCTTTTCTGAACCAATCAATCAACTCTGCCTCTGTTACATCGCTATCCGCTAATTTGAATAGCTCTATTATCTTGGCATCACTGTAGTCAAACAAGTATCGTAATCGGCGTAGTATATCGTTGTTGGTCATTTTATGTAATTTATTTTATTAATCGTTGTCAGGAATAAGTCCTGTCCCAAGTCCACAATGTTTATCCAAAGTAATAACGTTCTTCATTTTTTTCTTTTCTATAAATTCTCCAGTCCATGGGTTGAAGGTATATATTGTATATTTATATATTTCCTTAGACTTACCATCTATAATAGTATCTTTAATTTCACTCGTCAATTCTTGAATATAATATCTAAACTGCCCATCATAGAATTGTGAAGTTTTAAATTTTTCCCAATCCAAAAAGGCAGTTATTTTAATTGAACCAGTTGTTGTTAGTCCTTTCTGTTCAGCTAATTTCATAGCTTTATTCTTACTGATTTTGAAAGTCTTTTTTTGAGACTTTACATCTTCGAAACCATAATTATTATAATAATCTTCACTTGGAACATAGTTGCCATTTGAGTCTAATTCTATACCAATCATTTCTTGATACTGCTCAGACTCCCCAAGTTTTACACTGTAACGGAATATAAAGGAATTTGGTTTTTTTTTCATAGGCTCTATCCAGGAGCCAACATAATTCTGACTCCAATAGGTTTCACTACTATCACTCGTCGTTTCCCAATACCCTTGGTATGCAGAGCAATCAAAATCAAAGAGTACATGATTATCAAAAAATTCTTGGCTATAGGTTCTGATTATTAAACTATCTGCTTTATCTTTCATACCTTTAAGTAAGTCGTGATATGGATAGATCTCTTCATTTACAATACAGGTACTATTATCGTAATCTCGAGTGTACATCAACTTCCCATCATAATTATATTCTTTCCAAACACCCAAATTTTTCCTAAGCTTTGTTTCCCAACCTTCAGTATGTAATCTTGTGGTATCTTTAATATAGTGTACACTATACCAAATAGAGTCTTTATTATGAAAAGTTTCTTCATAAATATGATATTCAGAATTTCTAATTATCCTAATATCAGAAGAATCAGTCTTAAATTCTTGGCGAAATTGTGCATAGACTGAAATTGAACTCAGGGTACAAATTAATAATATTAAAATTATTCTTGTCATCTTCCGATTGTTATGTTTCTACAAAATATTATGACCTACCATTGCTTTTCTATTTTTTTCACTGTATCATTCTCGAAAATGATAATTAATCGTTCAATCGCAATCGTGTCTTTTTTAAAATCCATAAATGAATGGAGCCTATGGTTTTTTAGAATCTCGATTATTCCGGCTTTTGTTTGATCAGTTTGTTCTATTATTTCAATTAAAGTCTCTAGGTCTGCTACAGTATCAGAATATCCTTCTTTCATATAACTCAATGAAACAGCTTGATCCATTGTTGAATAAAGTCCAAATATAACGGTTAAAGCTAACAATAGTAAACAAACTAAAAAAGCAATTTTCCATTTGTTCTTCATATTAATCTACTATCCCTTAACACTCCCCTCACCACCCTCACTATTCTTACGCTCTTCCGGCTTCACCTTTGGTTCAGCCACCGGCTTCGGTACTTCTTCCGCTGCTGGTTCTTCGGTAGTAGGTTCAACTACGTCTTTGCCTTTCAGATAATCTGGTAGTTGCATACCCGCCATGTTGAACATCTCTTGTAGTGGTGGTACGGATTTGTACAGCCCAGATATGAAGTTGGAAGTAGAAGTTTGACCATCTTTTCCGCCACCATTTTCCCAAACGGTTATCTTATCGATTTTGATATTCTTGATTGCGTCAGCTTGTGTCTTAACTAGTTCTGGTAGCTTGTCTGCTATTAGTAGTAGTACAGCATCTTTGGAATTGTTTCCAGCGGCTTTTACTATTCTGTCCAAACCTTCGGCTTGTTTGGTTAGAATTTCGAACATACCTTTCGCCTCAGCTTCTTTTCTCATGAATATAGCATCGGCTTCACCTTTTGCTATTCTTCTAATTTTTTCAGCTGCGGCTTCGGCCTCTATTTCTATTTTTAATTTATCTATTTCAGCAGGGACTATGATATCCGCTCCTTGTTCGGCTTTTTTACGAGTTGCTCTGGCGTCTTCGGCTATTTTCTCAGCGGCGTATGATTCCTCTAGAGCTTTTGCTGCCTGAACTTTCTCAGACGCGTCTGCTATCCTATTTGCTTCGGCTTCTCTTGCTCTTCTTTCGGCATCCGAATGAGCCACTTGTATTTTGGCAGTATTCTCACCTTCAACGGCTTTTGCATTGGCTGCCGCTACTTGTACTCTTTGGTCTTGCAATGCTTGAGCTTGTCCTATTGCTCCGTCTCTATCTTTCTGAGCAACAGATATAATCGCATCGTTTATCGCTTTCGCAGCCGCTTCTTTACCCAATGCCTCTATATAGCCTGATACGTCGTGTATATCCGTTATGTTTACGTTAATCAGCTTAAGACCTACTTTCTTTAATTCCTCTTCTACACTGTGGGTGATGTGTGATAGGAACTTGTCTCTATCAGTGTTGATTTCCTCAATATCCATAGACGCTACGACCAAACGCAATTGACCGAATATAATCTCTTGAGCTAGCTCTTGTATCATATCTTGGTTCAATCCCAGAAGTCTTTCGGCAGCATTTTGCATAACGCTTGGCTCAGTCGAAATACCTATAGTAAACCTGGATGGTACATTCACCCTGATGTTTTGTTTACTCAATGCATTTATCAGATTCACTTCTATAGAAATCGGTGTCAAATATAGAAATGAGTAATCTTGGATTATTGGCCATATAAATGCAGCTCCACCGTGAACGCATTTTGCTGATGCTTGTCCACCTGTCTTACCATAGACTACTAATATTCTATCCGAAGGACAACGCTTGTACCTTCTGAACATAGAAAATAGGAAGACAACAAAAATAAGTACTACGGCAAGTACTAATGAAACTCCTGAACTCCCAGAGTCAGCAGCTAGTATAAGGCAATTGAGGGTATTCATAATGCTCTATTATTTTATTTGGTGAATTTTTCTACTAATAGTAATTCGGAGCTCACGACTTCTGTGACTCTGATTAAAGTAGAAGTTTTTAAATCTTCATCTGCATCTGTTATTGCTTCTAATTCGCGCAAACTACCTTGGACTTTTATATGGATTTTGCCCATTTTAGAGCGATTAGCACCTATAGGTATGTATACTTCTCCTACAACTCCTATTGCATTAGTAATTTTCAAAGTACCGGATTCGGCCATTTTACCCATCCAATAAAAGAGGAGTGAATTCAAAACCATCATTACTAGACCAGCTATTGTAGATATTACAATAGTGCTAAGGTCAGAAAACCCATTGTCTATACATGTTATACCAGTCCAACCAAAAATGGTAAAGAATGCAATAACATTTTTGAAAGTGAAAAACTGTGACCCTATACCCCCATGATCACCATCGGCTATGTCTATATCAGATTCTAAATCTGTATCACCACCACCAATAAAAGTTATAATAAATATAACCAAGAATAATACAGAACCAATTAATGCTATGTACCAATAGGTCTGCTCGAGGGTGGTCATCCCGCTAAAAAATTCATTCATAATGTTTTATCAATTTTGTGATTATCGAATATAGAGAATTTTTTTGGATTTAGAATGAAAATAAATTGGAGGAGGGATAATTCTTACTAACTAGACTTTCCTAAAACTACAAAAAATGAAGTTTTGAATTGAGCCAGAAGGTGTTTGGTGGTCGATTGTTTTACAATCTATCTTCTTAAATAGCTTACTGAATAGCTTGGTCATTGTTTCGTCAGAATATTGCTTTATATCAATCCCACTGCACTTTGTAGGGCCTTGTTCGGAGAATGTACCTATGACAACAGTGCCATTTGAATTTATATACTTATGTGCTATTTCTATATATGAGGATATTTCTTTCTCGTCAGTTAGGAAGTGGAATGCCGCTCGGTCGTGCCAGAAGTCGTATTGCTCAGTGGGGGTGAAATCAGAAGCGTCTGCAACTATCCATTTGACTTCGCTTGCTCGCCTGCCTAGTCTCTTCTTTGCCCTTCCAATAGCTGCTGTCGAGATGTCGAGTACTGTAATATCTTGATACCCAAGCTCAAGCAAATGGTCAACTAGGAAACTATCCCCACCGCCAATGTCGATGATTTTTGCGTTAGTCGGTACATCAAATTTCTTGAAGTAGTTGAGTGATGTCTCAGGTGTCGGCTGATACCAACTCACTTCCGTTAGTTCTTTCGTCTGGTATATATTTTCCCAGTGTTCTTTGCGGTTTTGGTTGTTCATCTATTATTTATAAAATTATTGAATTCAATTATTGCATTAGGGTTAGTGAACATAGATTCGTGTTTGCCACCTACTATTTCTACAAACTTACTATTCTGACAGTCTGTACAACTAGTTACATCTTGCTTAAAAGTCGACCAAGAATAGAGCTGAATAGGTGAATCATCAAGCCCTTGTACAAAAAGTATATCTGCTTTAAATCCATCGGTGAAGTTCAATAACGATCTTGCCATATAGGCATCTGGATTGTTAGTTGTAGTTCCATATACGTTTCTGATTTTAGTACAAGCGTCACCTGACTGAATCTTCCCATCTTCCTCTAGTTGACATCTATAGACTAGGTTAAGAGGGCCAGGAGCATTAGCGATTACTCCATTTGTTTGGTGTATAGTATTAAGCCTTGTTACTAGATACCCTCCTTGTGAATGACCACCCATGAATACTTTCTTTACTGTTATCCCTAACTCTTCACTTGCTTTGTTTTTTACCCATAGTAATGCGGCTTCTGCTTGTACAATATTATCACCCAATAGCATATTTTCACCGGGGTAAGCAACACTCACTATCATCATATCTTGTCGGTCTAATATACTTCTAAATTTCTCAAGTATAAAGTCCGCAGCCTTGGTAATATTACTATCGTATTGAACAGTGCCGTGAAACACCAATAGAACATCTACTTCATTGAGAGCGGGTTTGTCAATTACAACATCTACATTCACATTATTGTAAGTTATCGTTCTAGCTTCTTTGTACGCGACAGGTGTTTCCGTTGGTTTAACTTCATCCTCTCCACAAGAAAATAGTATTAACGCACAAAGTAAAATCAGTATCTTTTTATGTAATTCCATCCAAACCTACTTTATTATCAAATCAGTTATTTACTTAATTCGATTTTCATTAACCCAATATTCTTATCGATTAACTTATTGTTATTTGGCCACTTCTCTAATTCTTTGACCCATTTTTCGAAATTTTCTTTGTCCTTCTCGTAAAAATAATGGCCTATGATATTGAAACAATTAGCAGCATTATAAACACTATCTATTTCAAGATCGACGGAGTTGTAATAAACTTCAGTAGCTTTATCAATGTCTTTTTTACGGACCAAAGAATAAATATATTCTTTAGTTATGTAGGCATTCTCAGGTTCAGACTTTATTGCT